>CAYRFX010000042.1:0-20823 GCA_964423665.1 uncultured Bacteroidaceae bacterium
ATATCCTTCGTTGCGCAGGTTCTCGAAATTTTGTCTGCCTATGGGGTATATCATAACTATATCTTTATATATGTTTCTTGTAATAGCAACCGTTTTCTTCCTTTTTGTTCCCACAGGCGCAACCAAGCACCTATGGGTGAGGCTTTGCCTCTGTGAATGCTTTCAAATTCTTTTCACAACCTTGCTACCTTCTTGGGCAGGCATATTGGTCTGCCCCGTTGATAGATGGTTATTTTTTATAAATGCCACAGAAGTCGAGAATTACTTTGTTCTCGTCCCAGGGCAGGGTCTTGAACTCGTTGTGGGCTGTGAGCATAACTACGATGTCGGCTTTGTCGTATGCCTCTTTGTAGTTGGTGAGCTTGAACTGCTTGTGTTCCTGCACATTGGGCTCTACGATGAGAATATCGGCATTGTTGCACATTTGCATAACTTTGCCTACAATGCTCTTTGAGGGGCTCTCGCGGAGGTCGTCGATATTGGGCTTGAATGCGAGTCCCATCATGGCAACTGTGGGCTTGCGTCCTTTTTTAAGTTCATATTCGAGCATTGTGCTTTTTACCTTCTCGGCACACCACTCACTCTTGTAGTTGTTTATTTCGCGCGCTGTGGCAATGATTTTGCTCTCGGTGGGGTAGTCGGCTGTGATGAAATAGGGGTCAACTGCAATGCAGTGTCCGCCCACGCCGCAGCCCGGCTGCAAGATGTTTACACGGGGGTGTTTGTTGGCAAGCTCAATAAGTTCCCACACGTTGATGCCTGCCTTGTCGCAGATGAGCGAGAGCTCGTTGGCGAATGCGATTTGCACATCGCGGCTGCTGTTCTCGGTGAGCTTGCACATTTCGGCTGTGCGGCTGTTGGTCTTGTGGAGCTTGCCACGGACGAATTGCGAATAGAACTCTATTGCCTTGTCGGTGCCTGCGGGGGTGAGGCCGCCGATAACACGGTCGTTGTGCACGAGTTCGTAGATTACGTTGCCGGGGAGCACGCGCTCGGGGCAGTAGGCAATGTGGATTTTGTCTTTCAGCTCGGGGCGCTCGGCGAAGATGATGTCTGCCATCTTCTCTGTGGTGCCGACGGGTGATGTGCTCTCTATAACGTAGAGGTCGCCCTCTTTAAGCAGGGGAAGCACTGCGCGTGTGGCAGCCTCCACATATGAAGTGTCGGGCTCATGGTCGCCTTTGAAAGGTGTGGGTACCACCATGAAATAGGCATCGCTCTCCTGAGGGGTGGTGTAGGCTTTGAACTTGCCTGCTGCAATAACCTCCTGCAACATCTCCTCCATGCCGGGTTCGATGATGTGGAGCTTGCCTTGGTTTGTTACTTCTACTACTTTGGAATTGATATCGACACCAACGACGTCAATACCATGTTTTGCTGCAATAATTGCGGTGGGGAGGCCTATGTAGCCGAGTCCCATAAAACATGCTTTCATTGTTTATAAAATTTAGGTGTTATTTTATTCTGTTTATTCTTGCTAAATTATTTACTAAGTGTATCCACTATTCTGCCGCAGGCGAGTCCGTCGCCATAGGGGTTCACTGCGTGGCTCATCTTCTCGTATGCTTTTGCATCGTCGAGCAGTGTAGATACCTCTGTAACTATTTTGTCGTAGTCGGTGCCTACGAGTTTCACTGTGCCGGCGTGGAGTGCCTCGGGGCGTTCGGTGGTGTCGCGCATCACAAGCACGGGCTTGCCCAGGCCGGGTGCCTCTTCCTGTATGCCGCCGCTGTCGGTGAGCACAATGTTGCTCTTCTCCATGAGGTAAACGAACGAGAGGTATTCAAGGGGCTCGATGAAGAACATGTTGCCCAGGTTGCTTAAATCTTCGCCAAACACTTCGTGTATGGGCTTGCGCACGTTGGGGTTGAGGTGCATAGGATATACAAAATCTACATCGGGATATTTCTCGGTGAGGTCGCGTATGGCGGTACACATGTTTATGAAACCATCGCCAAAGTTCTCGCGGCGGTGCCCTGTGATGAGCACAAGTTTTTTGCCACTATCGAGGCGGGTAACATCGTAACCTGCCTGTGCAAGGAGGTTCTTGAGCTCGTCGTTGAGCTTGGTGTCTTCTTTTATTTTGTTCACCACCCAATAGAGTGCGTCGATAACGGTGTTGCCTGTTACGGTGATGCTCTCGGGGGTAACTGCCTCGCGCAGGAGGTTTTCGCGGCTCAGCGGGGTGGGGGCAAAGTTATATGTTGCAATGCGCCCGGTTATCTGGCGGTTCATCTCCTCGGGCCAGGGGCTGTATATGTTGTGGGTGCGCAAGCCTGCCTCGACGTGCCCCACCGGTATCTGCTGGTAGAAGGTTGCAAGGGCTGCAGCTGTGCTTGTTGTGGTGTCGCCGTGAACGAGAACCACATCGGGCTGTGCCTCTTTGAGCACATCGCGCATGCCTACAAGCACGCGGGCGGTAACATCGTAGAGGTCTTGCCCCTGTTTCATGATGTTGAGATCGTAGTCGGGGGTAATCTCAAAGAGCTGCAGCACTTGGTCGAGCATTTGGCGGTGCTGCCCGGTTACGCATACTATGGTTTTGAACGTGTCGGGGTGTTTTTGGAACTCTTTTACCAATGGTGCCATCTTAATGGCTTCGGGGCGTGTGCCGAAAACGAGCATTACTGTTTTCATAATTGTTGTATTTTTTTATTCATTTATTGATTTATTATCCATTCTTCTACGCAGCGTGTCTCTTTTGATACGTTTGCGCCTATTTTGATTATTTTTCTGCCGTCTGTTGCAAATGGCAGTGCGTAGTTCTTTTCTTGAATCTGTTCAATGGCTTGCTGTGCTGTGCCGTTGAATTTCAGCTCTATAATATATATATAGTCGGCAGTGCCAATTAATATATCTATTCTTCCGTTAGATGTGCGGTATTCTGCCTGCACATAGAGCCCCATGAGCTTTGTGATAATATATATCACATTCTGGTAGTGGTTCTCCAGCTCTTTTATCAGCTCGTATGGCGTGCCTGCCATTAGGCTCTGCAGGTGTCGCATAAAATCATCGGCTTTGCCACGCTCAACGCTTGTTACAAACTTGCTGATAATGGTTTGTGCCTGTGTTGCCTGCACCTTAGTGTAGAGCGGTAACAGAGACTTGACGAACCCGCTTTTTACCTCCTCGTTGGGATAATTGAGAGTGTATAACTGGAATTCTTTGTCAAAGTCCTTTATTGTGAGATAGCCACTTTGGTATAGCACGGGTATGGGGTCTATGATATCTGTGTGCACGCTGCTCAACTGCTCTTCGCTTGCCTCGTAGCCCGATAGCTCTTCTATATTGAAATTGGCTTTCTTAATGAGTTCTACAAGGTATGTGGGTGTGCCGGTGCTGAACCAATAGCTGCCGTATCGCTTCTCACTCAATGTCCACAGGATGCTGAACGGGTTATATATACCATTGGAGTTGTGGCAGAAGTGGTAGCCGTCGTATGTGCGTCGCAGCTGCTTGTATGCCTCTTCTTTTGTTTGGTTGTTGGCTGTAGCCAATGCCTCAATCTCTTCGTCGAACACGGTGTGCAACTCTTCATCGGTGATGCCGCAGATGTCGTGATATCTGCTATCCATTGATATATCGTTGAGGTTGTTTAGGTCGCTGAACACACTCACCTTGCTGAATTTGGAGACACCTGTGAGGAGTGCGAATTTGAGGTCGGCATCGGCACTCTTGAGTACTCCGTAGAATGCCTTCAACATATTGCGGAACTCATTTTGCAATGGTTCATTGCCTATTGCCTGGAGTATTGGTTTGTCGTACTCGTCGATGAGTACCACGGTGTTGCGCCCTGTCTTCTCCTTTGCTGCACGGATTACTGCGCGGAATCTTTGGGAAAGGCTGGTGTTGTGCAATTCGCTTGAGCCATATTCATTTTCCCATTCGCGCAGGTATGTGCTGAGAATGTTCTCAAGTTCCGCCTTGCTTTCGTATTTCTCGGCATTGAGGTCGAGGTGTAGAATGGGGTATTTGTGCCACTCCTTTTCCAGTTGCTCCATTGCAAGCCCCTTGAACAGCTCTTTTTTGCCTTGGAAATAGGCTTCGAGGGTTGATAGCAGGAGGCTTTTTCCAAAGCGGCGTGGGCGGCTGAGGAAATAGATGCTTCCTTCCTTTACAAGCTTGTATATGAGGGGTGTTTTATCGACATATACATATCCTTCGTTGCGCAGGTTCTCGAAATTTTGTCTGCCTATGGGGTATATCATATCTCTATCTGTGATATATGTATTCTTGTATCTTTTCTTTTTTGCGCTCGCTTATTATATATAAGGTATATATAATACGATGCGGTTAATCCCTCCCGAAGATGTCGCGGGTGTAAACATGCTCTTTTACATCGGCAAGGGCTGTATGGTCGTATCTGTTGGCGATTATTGCATGTGCCTGTTGCTTGAATTCTTGCAGGTCGTTTACTACACGGCTGCCAAAGAAGGTGCTCCCGTCTGGTAGTGACGGCTCGTATATTATTACGTTTGCGCCTTTGGCTTTTATGCGCTTCATAATGCCTTGAATGGAGGATTGGCGGAAATTGTCGCTACCGGTCTTCATGGTGAGGCGGTAAACTCCTATGGTGCAGCTTTTTTCGTCGCTTGCCTTAAAGTCTCCCTTGCTGTAATAGTCGTAGTAACCTGCCATGGAGAGGACGCGGTCGGCAATGAAGTCCTTGCGGGTGGCGTTGCTATCGACGATGGCTTGTATGAGGTTTTGCGGAACATCGCGGTAGTTGGCAAGCAGTTGCTTGGTATCTTTGGGGAGGCAATATCCTCCGTAACCAAACGAGGGGTTGTTATAGTGTGTGCCTATACGGGGGTCGAGCCCCACACCGTTGATTATCTGTGCAGTGTCGAGCCCTCGTATCTCGGCATAAGTGTCCAACTCGTTGAAGAAGCTTACTCGCAGAGCAAGATATGTGTTTGCAAACAACTTTACTGCCTCTGCCTCGGTGAGCCCCATGAAAAGGGTGTCAATCTCGGGTTTGAGGGCTCCTTGTTGCAAAAGCCCGGCAAAGGTGCGAGCCGCATTGGCAAGGTGCTCATCGTCTTGTGGGTGTCCTATTATTATGCGGCTGGGGTAGAGATTGTCATAGAGAGCTTTGCTCTCGCGCAGGAATTCGGGTGAGAAAAGAATGTTCTTTGTATTGTATTTCCTGCGTACATTCTCGGTGTATCCCACGGGAACCGTGCTCTTTATGATTATTATGGCTGTGGAGCTCACGGCTATAACCTGCTCTATCACGGTTTCCACGGCTGTGGTGTCGAAAAAGTTGAGGTTGCTGTCGTAGTTGGTGGGGGCGGCTATGACTACAAAATGAGCGTCGCGATAGGCTGCTGTTCCATCAGTGGTTGCTGTGAGGCGCAGTTCTTTCTCGCTCATGTATTTTTCTATGTAGTCGTCCTTTATGGGCGAGATGCGATTGTTTATCATCTCTGTTTTTTGTGGCACAATATCAACGATTGTTACTTCGTTGTGTTGTGCAAGCAGCGTGCCCATGCTGAGCCCTACATATCCTGCTCCGGCTATAGCAATTTTCATATCTTTCGTCCTATTTCTGTCCATATCCATAGTGGTAGCTGTTGTGATATCCATACCGGTAACTGTATTTGTAGCCATATCGGCTTCCACCTGTATCAACCCCATTGAGTATGATTGATATATTCTTGAGCTTGTTCTCGTTGTAGATGGTTTCAATGTCGGGTATCATGGAGCGTTCCATGACTCCTGCGCGCACAAGGAAGAATGTGCGGTCCGACAGCCTTTCAATAATATGCGTGTCGGCTACCATATCAACAGGAGGGCAGTCTATGAGCACATATCGGTATTCTGCTTTCAGCTTTTCGAGCATGGTTGCAAAGCGTGGGTGCTCGAGTAGCTCGGTGGGGTTGGGAGGAATTGTTCCCACCGGTAATATGCGCAGGTTGTTATATTGGCTGTCTGATATTATCACTTCGTCAATATTTTCAATATCTCCTGCAAGATAGTTACTCAATCCCTTCTTGGGAGATGATACATATTGCGAGAGTGATGCGTGGCGCATGTCGCCATCAATCACAATGACTTTTTCTCCTTTGATTGCAAGGCTCACCGCGGTGTTTATCATACAGAATGTTTTGCCGCTGCCGGGGTTGAACGAGGTTGCTGTTATTATGCTGTTGGATTTGTCGCGGGTCATAAACTCGATGTTGGTGCGAAGAACACGGAATGCTTCGTTGATGATGTTGCGACTGCCGTCCTGCACCACCACCGATACTTTGTCGTTTTTCTTTTTGCTCATCGGCAGTTGCGGAATCTCGCCAATGATGGGTGCTGTGAGCCCGTCGAGGTCTCTGCGTCCACGCACACGGGTGTTTGTTATCTCGCGTAAGGCAATTATTGCGGCAGGCGCGAGAAGTCCTATTGCTATGGCGAACAGTATCGTGCGGTTCTTGACGGGAGCGGTGGGGCTTGTGCTGCCTGTGGGCGAAGTGATGATGCGTGTCTTGTATGCCGTGAAGGCTTGGGATAGCTGGTTCTCTTCGCGTTTCTGCAGCAGGAAGAGATATAGTTTCTCTTTAACGCTCTGTTCGCGCTCTGCCGATGCAAGATATTTTGTTTGTTCGGGGTTCTTCGATATCTCTTCAATGGTCTTTTTGGTCTCTTTCTCAAGTGTGACAATGCTTGTTTCCACCTTCTTGATGGAGATTTTTGCCGCGGCAATTATTGATTCGCGTTTTGCGGCAAGCTGCATATCTATCTTCTTCACCTCGGGGTTGTTCTCGCCACTTGTCTGTATGGTTGCATTGCGCTCTATCACTGCTTGGTTGTATTCGGCAATCTGATTGTTCAGGATAGCGTTGCTTAATGTGGCACCAAAGGGTAGGGGCTCATTGAAGGTTTTGCTTGCTTGCAACTTGGAGAGAATCTCTTTCATGCTTGCAAGGTCGCTGTTGAGCTTTTGCAGTTCGTTTATGTTGTCGCGGTTTTTAGATATGTGTATTGAGGCTGTTGCAGCAATGCTTGGCAGACGGTTGCGGCTTTTGTATGATGAGATGTTGCTGTCAACCTCGTCAAGCTCATCGCTTATGTATGCGAGACGGTCGTTTATGAACTGCAATGTTCCCGATGCTGCACGGTTCTTGTCTTTAACCCAATTTTCGCTGTACACCTCGACGAGAGTGTTGAGTATGTCGTCGGCACGGTCGATGGACTGGTCGGTGATGGAGATTGTTATAATGTCGCTCTCTTCATCGGGCAGGTTGAAATGCAGCTTACCGGTGGTCCTTCCGGTTGCTCCTTGTGTGCTGCTGTGGGTTACATCGACGCTTGTTTTCTCGGTAATAGTGCATGCGGGATTGCTGCGTATTATGATTTTTCCAATGGGGCTCTCGGCAAGTGCAATGCCGTCGGTGAGTTCTCCGGTAACGGGATCGCTCTCAATATCGGTTCCTTCGCTGTGAAAATCGTATAGGCTGTATGCACCTTCGGGAGTGATGTCTATGCTGACTGCTGCTGATGTCTCCTCGTCAATGTCGTAGAACTCTACTGTTACGGGGAGAGACTCTCCATAAAGTGTGATGGGGTGGAAAAGACCTTTTTTGCTGTAGCTTGTTCGCAGGTTCAGCTTCTTTACAACTTCGCTGATTGTTTCCGGTGCCTTGAATGTGTATATTTCGTTGTAGGCATTGGTTGTGGTGCGCAGTCCTAGATTTGCCATATTTGCCATCTGCTCGTCAATAGATGGGGCTTTGTCCTTGGATTTTATGAGTACCTCGCAATAGCGTGTGTAGGTTGGTTGCGTGGTTGCAATTTTGTATATCGCAACTCCCACTGATATTATCAATGATATTACAAACCAGTACCAGCGCGACAGGCATGAGTTTAGAAATTCGCTGATATTGAAATTGTTGTCTGTTTGAAATTGAGCTGTATGCTTTTTGGCTTGTTTCGTACGTTCCATATGTTTTTTTGTGATTGCTTTGCAAAGTGTTTTCGCTTGCTATTTCGTTATTGGGTATAATCTGGGGACTTTGGCGGTGTGCTAAATTGTTGTCCGCCAATTAGTTATGCAAACTTGGGTGTATCCCTTCGTTGTGCCTCTGATTAAAAATTCCGGCTGTGCGCCCGGTTTGCTCGGGTAGTGCTGCCGTTTTTGGAATGGTTGCAACAACTGTGGCGCTGGTGCTTGTCGGTTGTCGCATTTCTCGGCAAAGATAATGTTTTTATTTAAGTATTTCAATTATTTCTTTTATTTTTTATAACGTGTACGCGTGTGTATTGTTTACAAATCCCTTTTTATTTTATAAAATTTGTTGTAGGGAAGATTTGTTTGTAAATAAAAATTACCACTATTCGTCTTTGGCGTGCGTTGTGGCAACAGGCTTGTCTGCTCCGGCAGAGTGCTCTTCTTTGTTTGTTAGTGTTTTTTTTGTGCAGGTTTCCTATATATAATTAGGTAATTTTCTGCGGTGTTTGTCTGTTGCGGCATGAAATATCCTCTTCTGCTGCCATTGGGAGGGGTTTTTTATGCTAAAATGCTTTTTTTTCAAAAAAATGATGCAAAAAAAGTGCCAATTATGTTGCGATATAATGTTTTTTTATATCTTTGTGCATCATTAACCTTAATAACAGAATATTATGAAAGAACTTATTGAAAAAATTCAGGAGACTTACGCTGCTTTTGCAGCTGATGCAAATGCACAAGTAGAGAAAGGTAACAAAGCTGCCGGTACTCGCGCTCGTAAGGCTTCTTTGCAGATTGAGAAAATGATGAAAGAGTTCCGCAAGGCTTCTTTGGAGGCTGCTAAGAACTAATAGCTGTTTCTCATTGCATTACGCTTATAAATAAGACTGCACTGTGGTGTGGTCTTATTTGTTTTTTTTGCTTGCTTCTGTTGCTTTGCCGGGGTGAGCGTTTTTTTGTATATGGTGTAATATGATGTTCTTTGTATAATATTTTTAATGTAAAATAAAATTATCGTTTTTGTATCCTTGGTTCCTTCTTTTTTTTGATTTTTGCCGTGTGCGATAATTGCAAACTTAGTGCAAAGGAAATTGTAATAATTCCCATCGCATTGTTGCGTTATCTTTGCTCAAAAATTAGAAGATAAACGGCATGTGTTGCGTGGTTTGCAAATAAATTGTGCCTTGCTCGTTTGTGCCGATTCTGATTATGAATTGCCTGGTAAAAGTGTACAAAACAGGGGTGTGTTGGGCAAATTGTGAAAAAATGTGTAATATTATATATAAAACTTTTATTTGTACGAAAAAAATAATTAAATTAGCAACGATTTGCGTGATGCATGCTGTTTGTGTGCTTGCGCCTTTTGTGAAGATGATATTTTTTAATAACTATTCAAAATATTTTATGAAGAGAAAATTTGTAACAGCTATGATGGCCGTGCTGCTTGCAACGGCTGTTTCTGTGGGACAGAATCTCGCGGGCTTTGCATATGGCGTCGCGGAAGCACCTGCAGGTAATGAGTGGGAAAGCCCTACGCAGTTGTCCCTGAACAAGGAGCAACCCAAGGGCTGGTTTTTTACTTTTGACAGCGAGGAGAGCGCACGCAAGGTGTTGCCCGAGGAGAGTGCTTATTACCTTTCGCTCGATGGTACCTGGAGTTTTAACTGGGTAGGTAACCCCGGTGAACGTCCTGTGGATTTCTACAAAGTGGATTACGATGTAGCGGCATGGGATAAAGTGCAGGTGCCCATGAACTGGAATGTTTATGGTTTGCAGCCCGATGGCAGCCAGAAGTATGGTACTCCTATGTATGTAAATCAGCCGGTGATTTTCAAACATACAGTGGCTGTGGGCGACTGGAAGGGTGGTGTGATGCGTGAGCCGGCTCCCCATCATACAACTTATAAGAACCGTAACGAGGTGGGTTCTTATCGTCGCTCGTTTGTGGTTCCCGAGAATTGGGCAGGTCGCGAGGTATATATCAATTTTGATGGTGTGGATTCTTTCTTCTACCTGTGGATAAACGGCAAGTATGTGGGCTTCTCAAAGAACTCTCGTAACCTTGCTGCGTTCAATATTACCAAATATCTTGTTGAAGGTGAGAATGTTGTGGCTGTTGAGGTTTATCGCAGCAGTGATGCGTCGTTCTTGGAGGCACAGGATATGTTCCGCTTGCCGGGAATTTTCCGTACTGTATCGCTCACCTCTACCAATCCTGTGGAGATACGCGACTTCCGTGTGATAACCGACCTTGACAATGAATACAAAGACGCTGTAGCAAATATTGCAGTTGATGTTCGTAACCTGGGTAAGAAAAAAGCCAAAGGCTATTCTGTGAAAGTGCAGCTGTATAAAAACGAGTTGTACAGCGATGATAACACCATTGTGGAGGGCGCTGCTATTGCCGGTGCTGTAGAGGAGGTACTCAACGGTGAAACAAAAACCACAACCCTTTCTCTCCCCGTGGCTAACCCCGCAAAGTGGAGCGCCGAGCAACCCAACCGTTATACAATGATAGTGCAGCTGCTTGACAAGAAGGGCAGAGTGGTTGAAACAGCCTCTACATATATAGGTTTCCGTGAGGTTGAAATTCGCGATACCAAAGCCGAGGAAGATGAATTCGGTTTGGCAGGTCGTTACTACTATCTCAACGGCAAGCCCATTAAAATGAAAGGTGTGAACCGCCACGAAACCAGTTTGGTGAATGGTCACGCTATCACTCGCGAGCAGATGTTCAAGGAGGTGATGCTGATGTTGCAGGGCAATATTAACCATGTGCGTAACTCTCACTATCCCGATGCTCCCTACTGGTACTATCTTTGCGATAAATATGGTATATATCTTGAAGATGAGGCCAACATCGAGAGTCACGAGTATTACTATGGTGAAGCTTCTTTGTCGCACGTTCCCGAGTTTGCCGATGCGCACATTGCACGCGTAATGGAAATGGCTCACGCTACAATGAACCGTCCTTCGGTTGTTATATGGTCGCTTGGTAACGAGGCTGGTCCCGGTGTGAACTTTGTGAAAGCATACGAGGCTTTGAAAGCATTTGACAGCTCGCGTCCCGTTCAGTATGAGCGCAACAACAATATCGTGGATATGGGCTCAAACCAGTATCCCTCTATCGGCTGGACACAGTATGCTGTTACAGGCAAGGCTCCCATTAAATATCCTTTCCACATCTCGGAATATGGTCATGCCATGGGTAATGCTATTGGTAACCTCAAGGATTACTGGGACGCTATGGAGAGCACAAACTTCTTTATGGGTGGTGCTATCTGGGAATGGGTAGATCATTCTTTCTGGAATGTAGATCCCAAGACCGGTGACCGATATATGGGCTATGGCGGCGACTTTGGCGACCGTCCCAATGACCACACTTTCTGTATGGACGGTGTTATGTTTGCCGACCTCACTCCGAAACCTCACTATTGGGAGGTTAAAAAGGTGTACCAGAATGTTGGTATCTCCATGAATGAGAAGGGCGAGATAGAACTCTTCAATAAACGTTACTTCGAGAGCTTGAGCGACATGGATATCCGTGTTTCTTTGTGGGAGGACGGCAAGGAAATTGAGGCTCGTTTTGTGCCCGACCAGGCTATTGCACCCCGTACGAAGAAGAGCTTTAAAGTTGATTTTGGCAAGGAGTTGAAAGCCGATTGCGAATATTTTGTAAAGGTTCAGCTGCTGCTTAAGAAGGATATGCCTTGGGCAAAGAAAGGCTATGTGCAGATGGACGAGCAGTTGCCTTTGAAAGATGCTGTAAAGAATATTTATATAGCTGATGCTGCAAAGGGTGGCAAGATAAACGGCTCAATGGAAACTGTTGTTGTTGATGGCGAAGAGGTTGCTTTGAGAACTTTGACAGCTGCCGATGGTTCGTTCAAGATTGTATTCGATAACAATAAGGGTATCCTTTATAATGTAGTCTATAATGGCACCGAGGTATTTGCTGCGGGCAGTGTTATGGGCTTGAATACATACCGTGCTCCTGTTGATAACGATAACTGGGCATGGAATAATTGGTACACCAATGGCCTGTATAACTTGCAGGATAGCGTTATGTCGTTTGTTTCGCAGATAAACAAAGATGGTAGCGTGGTGTTGCAATATACAGTGCGTTCACAGGCTCCTCACTCCGGTCGTCGCATTAAACACGATGATAACAATTTTGAGATAGTTGACGATGCACGCGAGCTCGGTGAGAATGATTTCCATTTTATATCAAACAGAATATATACAATTTATCCCGATGGTTCTATTGAACTGAATAGTGCAATCACCGGTAGCAAAAATCTCGATTTGGCGCGCATCGGTTATCAGTTGTTGTTGCCTTCTGAAATGAAGAACTATTCATATTATGGTCGCGGTCCTTGGAACAACTACAATGACCGTTGCACAGCAGCCTTTGTTGAGCAATACAAGAGCACGGTTGCCGAGCAGTTCTTGCAATTTGGCAAGCCGCAGGATATGGCAAACCGCGAGGGTATTCGCTGGGCTGCGCTTACAAATGATGCAGGCAATGGTGTGATGTTTATTTCTACCGAGGGACTTTCAACATCGGTTCTTCCCTGGAATGATGTGGAACTTACCGAGGCGGGTCACCCTTATCAGTTGCCCAAGTCGGCAGGTACTTGGTTGAGCCTCGATAAAAAGGTAACAGGTCTTGGTGGTAACAGTTGCGGACAGGGTGCTCCGTTGGAGCCCGACCGCGTGAAAGCCGGGGAGAATTCTGTGGGCTTTATTATGCGCCCTGTTGTTGCCGGTGATAATCTAAACGAGAAGGCAAAGGTGCTCTCTTCGGGTGCTGTGCCCGTGATGATGAAACGCGACCTTCGCGGTGTGGTTACAATGAGCTGCAACAAGGAGAATGCTGAGATTTATTACAAGATTGGCAAGCGTGGAAAGGCTGTTAAATATACAGAGCCTGTGAATATGAGCAAGGGTGGCGAAATTATAGTATGGGAGAAGGCTGCTCCAAGATTGAGTGCTACATACAACTATGCGCCCGTTACTTCTATTCCCGTAACCGTGGCATTCTGTTCAAGCCAGGAGACCGGTAACGAGGCGAACAAGATGCTTGACGGCGATCCCACAACAATCTGGCATACAATGTATTCGGTAACCGTAGCCATTTATCCTCATTACATCGATTTTGATGCAAATGAAGAAGTTATGATTAAGGGCTTCAAGTATATGCCTCGCCAAGATGGTGGTAACAATGGTAATATAAAGGACTACTCAATACAGATAAGCAACGACCGCAATAACTGGAGCGAGCCTGTTGCAAAAGGTTCTTTTGAGAATAATGCAAAGGTGCAGACTGTGATTTTTGACAAGCCTGTGAAAGCTCGTTATGTGCGTTTCAATGGCTTGAGCTCACAGAATGGTCAGGACTTTGGTTCGGGAGCTGAATTTGAGCTCATTAAAGAGTAAAATAAACAGGTGGTATGGGGTTGGTTCTCCATACCATCACAATTTTTAAGAAAATAATCCGTTTTTAATAAAACAGCACTCTTTGTCGGTGCATAAACAGAAGTATTATGAAAGGAATTGTATTGGCAGGTGGTTCGGGAACACGCTTGTATCCCATCACAAAAGGTGTGAGTAAACAACTGTTGCCCATCTATGACAAACCAATGATTTATTATCCTATTTCGGTGCTGATGCTTGCCGGTATAAAGGAAATTTTAATTATTTCAACCCCAAATGATTTGCCCTCTTTCAAGCGACTGCTTGGTGACGGAAGTGATTATGCTGTGCGTTTTGAGTATGCCGAACAACCCTCTCCCGATGGTCTTGCACAGGCTTTCTTAATAGGTGAAGAGTTTATAGGCAATGATTCGGTATGTCTGGTGCTTGGTGATAATATATTCCATGGTACAGGCTTTTCTACAATGTTGAAAGAGGCTGTGCGTGCAGCTGAGGAGGATAGCAAGGCTACCGTGTTCGGCTATTGGGTTGATGACCCCGAGCGTTATGGTGTGGCAGAGTTTGACAAAGAGGGTAATTGTCTCTCTATTGAGGAGAAACCCGCAGTTCCCAAATCGAACTATGCGGTTGTCGGTCTCTATTTCTATCCCAACAAGGTTGTCGAGGTTGCAAAAAACATAAAACCATCGGCACGAGGCGAACTCGAGATTACAACTGTAAATCAGCAGTTCCTCTCCGATGGAGAGCTTAAAGTGCAAACCTTGCAACGCGGTTTTGTATGGTTGGATACAGGAACACACGACTCCCTTGCAGAGGCTTCAATTTTTGTGGAGGTGATAGAGAAACGTCAGGGATTGAAAATAGCTTGTCTCGAAGGTATCGCCTTCCGCAAAGGCTGGATTACCGCCGATCGCCTGCGCGAGGTAGCTATGCCTATGGCAAAAAATCAGTACGGGCAATATTTGCTCAAGATAATCAAAGAAGTTGAACGCACAGACGCAAATATTTAAGAGTATGGAGGTTATAAAAACAGAAATAGAGGGCGTGGTTATCATTGAGCCACGCATATTCCATGATGAGCGAGGATATTTCTATGAGTCGTTCTCGCAGCGGGAATTTGAGGAAAAGGTGTGCAAAACTGTTTTTGTGCAGGACAATCAATCAAAATCGTCGTATGGCGTTTTGCGTGGTCTGCACTTTCAGAAACCACCTTATTGCCAGAGCAAGCTGGTGCGTTGCATAAAAGGTGCAGTGCTTGATGTCGCAGTGGATATTCGCAAGGGCTCGCCAACATTCGGCAAGTATGTGGCGGTGGAACTCACAGAGGATAATCATCGTCAGTTCTTTGTTCCTCGCGGCTTTGCACACGGCTTTGCTGTGTTGAGCGACGAGGCAGTGTTTCAATATAAATGCGACAACTTCTATAATAAAGAAAGTGAAGGCTCTGTTGCGTGGAACGATGAGATGTTGGGTATAGATTGGAAAATAGACCTTGACAAAGTTGTATTGTCGGAGAAGGATAAACTAAGCAAGCCGGTTGCTTCTGCCGATTATCTGTTTGACTATAATACCGATTATTATGCAGAGTAAAAGAATTCTTATAACCGGTGCCAACGGGCAGCTGGGTAACGAGATGCGCAGATTGGGCGAGGTTTCACCCAATACTTATATTTATACCGATGTTGCAGAGCTTGATATAACCAATGGCGATGCCGTAGCTTCTTTTGTTAAAGAAAATGCGGTGGATATCATTGTGAATTGTGCAGCATATACAAATGTTGATAAGGCAGAAACAGATGCGGCTACAGCCGAGCTTATTAATGCCACAGCAGTGGAGAATCTTGCAAAAGCCATGAAAATGGTAGATGGCACGCTTTTCCATGTGTCAACCGATTATGTCTTTGGCAACGAGGGAAATACCCCGCGCACAGAGGATATGCCGCTCAATCCGCTAGGTGTGTACGGGCGTACAAAACTGCACGGCGAGCAGGCTATCGCAGCAGTAGGGTGCAAGGGCATCATAATACGCACGGCATGGTTGTATTCCGAGTTTGGTAATAATTTCCTAAAGACCATGATGCGTCTTACTGCCGAACGTGAGCAATTGAATGTGGTGTTTGACCAAGTGGGTACACCTACATACGCAGGTGACCTTGCTCTTGCAATCTTCTCCATAATAGAGGGAGGCTTGTATGCCGGCAACGAAGGTGTTTATCACTTCTCCAACGAGGGTGTCTGCTCCTGGTACGATTTTGCCACAGAAATTGCAATTGCTGCGGGCAACACCACTTGCAAGGTTATGCCTTGCCACAGCAGCGAGTTCCCATCACCTGTAACCCGCCCCGCATTTTCGGTGCTCGACAAGAGTAAAATAAAAAACACCTTTGGAATAGATATTCCTCATTGGCGCGATTCAATGCTCTATTGTATAAAACGATTAAAACAACAATAAAATGAAACGTAACATCATTGTTACCGGCGGTGCCGGTTTTATTGGCTCACATGTTGTGCGCCTGTTTGTAAACAAATATCCCGATTATCACATTATTAATGTAGATAAACTCACCTATGCAGGTAACCTTGCCAATTTGAAGGATATTGAGGATAAACCCAATTATACATTCTTCCGTGGCGATATTTGCGACTTTGATGCAATGTACAAGCTCATGGTAGATTACAAGGTTGATGGTGTTATTCATCTTGCTGCCGAGAGCCATGTTGACCGCTCTATAAAAGATCCTTTTACCTTTGCACGCACAAATGTGATGGGTACACTTTCTCTGTTGCAAGCCGCAAAGCTCTATTGGGAGTCGTTGCCCGAGAAGTATGAGGGAAAACGTTTCTATCACATCTCAACCGATGAGGTTTATGGTGCGTTGGAACTTGACCGTCCCGAGGGCGTGGAGCCTCCCTTCACAACCACGGCATCATCGGGCGAGCATCATCTGGCATATGGAACAGATTTCTTCTACGAGACAACAAAGTACAACCCCCACAGCCCCTATTCGGCGTCAAAGGCAAGCAGCGACCATTTTGTGCGTGCCTTCCACGATACATACGGGCTACCCACCATTGTAACCAACTGTTCCAACAATTATGGTCCCTATCAGTTCCCCGAAAAGCTCATTCCTCTTTTCATAAATAACATACGTCAGCGCAAACCATTGCCCGTGTATGGCAAGGGTGAGAATGTGCGCGACTGGCTCTATGTCGTTGATCATGCTCGTGCCATTGATGTTATTTTCCACAACGGAAAGATTGCCGATACTTACAATATCGGTGGTTTTAATGAGTGGAAGAATATTGATATTATAAAGGTGATAATAAAGACTGTTGATCGTTTGCTCGGTAACCCCGAGGGGCACTCACTCGATCTTATCACCTATGTTACCGACCGTGCAGGGCACGATATGCGTTACGCTATCGATTCTACAAAACTGCAGAAAGAGCTCGCTTGGGAACCCAGCCTGCAGTTTGAGGAAGGTATAGAGAAAACCGTTCGTTGGTACCTCGACAATCAGGAGTGGATGGACAATATCACAAGCGGTGAGTATGAGAAATATTATGATGATATGTACAAGAACAGATAATCTATCATCTATAATATAAAAAATCATCTGCGCAATTTGCAAATTGCGCAGATGATTTTTTATTATTCCCAAGCAAGCGCACTGGCACCTAATATTGCAGCATCAGAGTCGCGCAACTGTGATATGAGTATCTGGGCTTTTCCTTTGAATGTGTGCAGAATGTTGGCATCAACGGCTCTCTTTACCGGGTTAAGGAGTAAATCTCCGGCTCTCGATAACCCGCCGAAAAGAATTACAGCCTCAGGGCTCGAAAAAGCAATAAAATCGGCAATGGCTTCACCCAGCATTGTACCCGTTCTGTCAAAAATTTCCAATGCTATTTTATCGCCTTTTATCGCAGCTTCGTATACATCGCGCGATGTGATCTCCTTGAGATTGCGCAACAGGCTTTCGTCGTTCATGTTTTCAAGCATCTCGTGTGCGGTGCGAGCTACACCTGTTGCCGAGCAGTAGGCTTCGAGGCAGCCACGTCTTCCACATCCGCATTCACGCCCCTCCTTGCCGCGCACCATTGTTACATGCCCAAGTTCTCCTGCAAATCCGTCACAGCCATAAACAAGCTCGCCGTTTATTACAATGCCACTGCCAACGCCTGTTCCCAGTGTTATAACAATAAAATTCTTCATGCCCTTGGCGGTTCCGTAGGTCATTTCGCCAATAGCGGCTGCATTGGCATCATTTGTGACATGTACGGGGATACCACACTTTTCTGATAACATATCGGCAAGAGGGAGTGTCCCTTTCCATGGCAGGTTAAAGGCGTGCTCGATGTTGCCGGTGTAGTAATTGCTGTCGGGTGCTCCCACGCCGATACCTCTTATCAAACCCTCACTGCCGGTGGCCTTGATAAGACGTTTTACGACATTGTCTATGGCGTTGATATAGCTTTCAAATGTGGAAAATGAACCTGTGGCAATGCCTTCGTCGCGGGCTAAAATCTCTCCTCTTGCATCAACGATGCCGATTTTTGTTCCGGTGCCGCCAATGTCGATACCGATAACTAAATTCTTTTTAACATCTGTAACCATTGTTATCTGTTTATAAGATTATACATGTATGCAATCTCTGTGCATAAACAGATAACAATGTGGCTTGCCTTTTTGCTTGTGTTGGTGGCTCTTGTTAAAGTAATTTATAATATTCTTATGGAGTAACCTACTCTGATGCCGATGGTTTGGTTTGCCGATCTCCCGAAATCATCTATTTTAGAGTTGTTGAAGATGTCGCTTAGTCCATAATAGTAACGTCCTTCGACAAAGAAATTGCCTGCTTTGGTTTTTAGTTCAAGCCCGGCACCGCCTACAATGCCGTAATCAAAGGATTTGTCTATTTCTTTGCCGTATATCGGGCGTATGCTTTCGGGGCGTTCCTCGGGAATGATGCCGCCACCATACTCCTCGCTATCACCTAAAAGAAAACCTATTTGAGGACCAAGATTTATGAAAAACTGTAACCCATAGGGTTCTTTTCCCCATGAGAGATGTGCCATGAATGGTATCTCTATGTAGTTTAGTGTGCGGCTGTATGAATAGGGCAACTCGTTGTCAAACTCTTCTTCCCAGCCTCTTTGCGAGAAGTTGATTTCCATTTGTGCTGCACATATCATGCTGAAATATTTTTCACTGGTATATCTCATGCTCACACCGCCATTAATGCCGTTAAGCATTGTTTGGCGCACTTGTGGTTGCAGGTCCATCTGGCTGAGGTTGAGTCCGCCGGCAACGCCCACCTCGAGTATGCGTCGGGGCTGTTCTACTTGTGCAAATGCGAAAGTATATGCAACGAACGATATGATTATTGCTGTTAAGTATCTCATTTGTCAAAATCTATTTTTTCAATGTTATAATCGGGGGTATAGTGAATGAAATATATCTTCTTATTAACCATTCCACCCCAGTTGTTCACTCGCTCAAATTTGAATCCGGTCTGCACAGGAGTAAAGGATACATTGTTTATTCTGCTTGGCATCTCCTTGCCGAATTTGTTTGCTGCAAGCAGGAAAAGGTATCCGGTGTCGTAACCAAGCATGCCGTAGCGGGGATATATATTCTGCAGGTTGCGGTCATACCAGCGTGTGTATTCGCTTTGGAATTTTGCTGCTTCGGGCAAGGAGTAGTGGCTGAAGAAAGAGGCGTAGAAATATGTATCGGCCTCGTATAGCTGTGCGCGCATATCGTTGGCGTATATCTGCCATTCGGGATATCCGAACAACTTGAACTCGGGAATATTTATACTGTCGTTTTTTAACAATATTAAAGGAGGAACCAATGATGCCAATGTTCCTGCGCTTGAAGATAATGGAATAAAGATGTTTTCTTTATGGTCGCTCATCGCTCTTCTCAGTACAGATATATTGGTGGTATCTTCCTTTTGTTGTATTATATCGTTTGCAGCGTTTTTAATACTCTCAATGTCGATAGTCTTGTGTGATATTTTGTGGCGGTTAAGCCCCTCGGTGAGGGAAGCAATAAACTCCTTTTTGTTGCTTTTGGTGCTGTCTGACACAAATATTACGTTAGCTTGAGGAAATTTGCTTGTAAAATGGTCTATCACCTCGGAGAAGAAATAGGATTGCAAGGTGTTTACAACATATACCATCGGGTTGCTGAATATTTCGTCTTCTTTTGAGGTGAAAGGTATTACCAATGGAATTTCCTTCTCGTTTGCAAAATTTGCAAGCTGCTTGTTGTGTGCAGGGTATAATGCGCCTATTATCAAATTCATGTTGTCGAGTTCGCCGCTTGACAGAAGCCCTGCAAGGCTTTTGCTCTCGGGGCCGGAATCATATGTGTGTATTTCATATGAGTATCCATACTTTTTCAGCTTTTCCACGGCCATCAGGAAGCCTTGATAGTATTCAATCATACGGCTTTGTTCGTTGGGAGCATAGCTGTCGAGCATGAAAGGGAGTATTACAGCTACTCGGGTAGCACTTTTTTCCGCAGTAGCAACTATAGAGTCTTTGCGCTCCTCTATTTTGTTGAATATCTCTCGGTTTGTAATTTCCACAATATTCTTTCTCGGCTCTACTTTTTTTGCAGGGTAGGGGATGTTGAGTATTGTTTTTCTTTTGAGTTTCTTTTTGCTTGCGGCTTCGGGGTTAGCAGCACGCAACTCGGTTTCCGTTATACCATATTTGCGTGCTATTCCATAGAATGTCTCGCCTTTTGCCACCTTATGTGTGGTGCGTATAGCCTGTTCGGTGCTTTGTTTCTCCTCTTCCTTTTCCTTTTCCTCCTCTTCTTTTAGCTGTGTCGCAGTGGATACTGTCTGCTTGCTCACGGGAATGAGAATTACCTCCCCGGTGCGGAAATTGGAAATTGTCAGCCCGGGGTTTGCTTCACATATTTCAAGAGGTGTAACTCCATACATCTTTCCCAAACGATAGAGTGTCTCGCCTGCCTGTATGGTGTGGTAGCGGGCTTTCTTCTCATCGTTGCTTGTTTGAATTGAATTTGTGGCGGGTGTCTGCGGTATGCGCAATTCCTGTCCTATGGATAGTTTAACATCGCAGCCCGGGTTTAATGCTATAATCTCGTGCATGCTTTTTTGGTACATGCGTGAAATTGAATAAAGTGTTTGTCCCTTGTCCACCGTGTGGGTAAAATAGTTGCTGTTCTGTGCGTTTAGCACCATTACTGCCAGCAAAATTGGGAGCAGAAGAATATGCCTATAACTTTTCATCTTTGTCTGTGTGTACAATAATCCAAAATTCCTTGCGAAGATACAATTTATTAATCAATTTCTAAAAATATGTGCCGCAAATATTATTTTGAACTTTAATTATATCATTATTTATAGTTAAACCCGTTGGCGGAGTTACAATAATGCATATTTAACCCTTCCAATGGGCCTACC
>CAYRFX010000043.1:0-20255 GCA_964423665.1 uncultured Bacteroidaceae bacterium
TTAGTCAGTGGTCTGCAAAACCATGTACGGCGGTTCGAATCCGCCAGGTACCTCAGGAGCACCGCAATAGCGGTGCTTTTTTGTTGTAATATAATTCTACTATGGCAGATAACTATTTGGAGAAGAAAATGGAACAGCACAAGGTGCGTGCCGCAGTTGCAACAGAGGCGAAGAAGAGGACACTTATGTCTTTGCTGGAGCATTCTGTTGCAAACGGTGCTTTTGATGCTTATGCGGTGCGTGAGGACCAGATTATGCGTATAATAGGTGCAGCTGCAAGGCTTGCACCGGCATTGCCTTTTCGTTTCAAGCCGGCTATAGGTGATAGTGGGGCAGCGGTGCGCTCTTCCCATGCGGGCATTGTAAAATCCTCTGCTTATATTGCAGTGTGCTGTTTCGGTGCAACAGAGGTTGATTATTTGTTGCTTGGCAGGGTGGTGCAGATAATGCTTTTGCAGGCGGCAGAGATGGGGTTGTCTTCTGCTTTTGTCTCCCATGAGGCTCTTTCCCTGGCGGGCGAGGTGCTGTCGCTGCCCTCGGTGCCTCATGTTGTGCTTGCTTTTGGACGCAGTGCCGAGCCACGTCTTTCGTTCGAGCCCATGCCTTGTGATTTTTCTGCCGACGATTATATAATCGGATAGCCGGGTGACAGAATTTAATTCACTTATATTAAAAAGAGGTCTCGTCCACACCAGAACGAGACCTCTTTTTTTAATATGTGTTTCTTTACGCGTCGATTTCTGCGAGCTCCGCATTCTTCTCAATAAACTCACGGCGGGGAGCAACATCATCTCCCATGAGCATAGAGAATATGTGGTCGGCAATTTGTGCCTCGCGTATGGTTACCTGTTTCAGTGTGCGTGTTTCGGGGTCCATGGTTGTTTCCCACAACTGCTTTGCGTCCATCTCTCCAAGACCTTTATAACGCTGTACCTTCACCTCTTTTTCATTATTGTTGGCATATTTCTCAATGAAAAGTCGCTTTTGGTCGTCGCTGTAGCAATACTCTTTTACATTTCCTTTTGAGCAAAGGTAGAGCGGCGGCTGTGCAATGTAAAGATAGCCTCCCTCGATAATCTCGGGCATGAAACGATAGAAGAGTGTCATGATGAGGGTGTCGATGTGGGCACCATCGACGTCGGCATCGGTCATCATGATAATCTTGTGGTAACGCAGTTTTTCGATGTTTGCCTTCTTGCTGTCTTCGGGGTCGAGACCGAATCTCACACCGATGGCCTGAATGATATTGTTTATCTCATCGCTCTCAAAAGCCTTGTGCCACATAACCTTCTCTACGTTGAGGATTTTACCGCGCAGGGGAAGGATAGCCTGGAAACTGTTCTTGCGTCCTTGTTTTGCAGAACCACCCGCAGAGTCTCCCTCAACGATGAACAACTCGCAGTTTGCAGGGTCTTTGTCGGAGCAGTCGGCGAGCTTGCCGGGCATTCCGCATCCGCTCATCGGGCTCTTGCGCTGTACGCTCTCGCGAGCTTTGCGTGCAGCGATGCGGGCTGTTGCGGCAAGAATAACCTTGTCCACAACCATCTTGGCCTCCTTGGGGTGCTCCTCCAGATAGTATGTAAGCGCTTCGCCTACAGCCTGATCTACAGCTCCGGTAACCTCGTTGTTGCCCAGCTTGGTCTTTGTTTGTCCCTCAAACTGTGGCTCGGCAACCTTTACCGATACAACAGCTGTAAGTCCTTCGCGGAAGTCCTCGCCCGATATCTCCACTTTTGCTTTTTCAAGGGCTTTGGTGTCCTCGGCATACTTTTTGAGTGTGCGGGTGAGCGCACGGCGGAAGCCTGCAAGGTGTGTACCACCCTCTATTGTGTTGATGTTGTTTACATACGAGTGTACATTTTCGCTGTAACCGTTGTTGTATATGATTGCAGCCTCAATGGGTATGCCGCCTTTTTCGGTATTCAAATATATTACATCACCGATGAGGGGTGTGCGTGATGCGTCGATGTAGCGGACAAACTCCTTCAGTCCCTCGGTAGAGTGGAAGGTTTCGCTTCTGAACTCTCCATTTTCGTCGGCGGTGCGTGCGTCTATGAGTGTGATGGTGATTCCGGCATTCAGGAATGCGAGCTCGCGCAAACGGTTTGCCAAAATCTCATATTGATACTCTGTGACAACGAATATGCTGTCATCGGGTTGGAAGGTCTGTCGTGTGCCTCGCAGGTTCGATTCTCCTACGCAGCGAACTTCGTCTATGGGCTTTCCGCATGAGTAGTTCTGCTCATAGTGCTTTCCATCGCGGAAGACTTCGGTTTTCATGTGTGTGGAGAGGGCGTTTACGCACGATACACCCACGCCGTGCAATCCTCCCGAAACCTTGTAGGAGTCTTTGTTGAATTTACCGCCGGCATGCAATACGGTCATTACAACCTCCAATGCCGAACGGTTCTCCTTCTCGTGCCAATCAACGGGGATACCGCGTCCGTTGTCCTGCACGGAGATAGAGTTACCAGGGTTTATGGTAACGGTTATATGTGTACAATATCCGGCCATGGCCTCGTCAATGGAGTTGTCCACCACCTCGTAAACCAAGTGGTGCAAGCCCTTCTCGCTAATGTCTCCAATGTACATTGCCGGGCGTTTGCGCACAGCCTCCAATCCTTCGAGTACCTGAATACTATCTGCCGAATAATTCTGTTTGATTTCTTCGCTCATATTGTATGTTTTTCTTGTTTGAATAACTCAACAAAAATACAAAAAAACGCCAGACCAAGCAAGCGTTTTTGCCATTTATTTGGGGATTAAAAACGTAGTTTTTATATTTTTGCGATTGGAGTCTTTGCATGTTGCAGAAGGGTGGCATGGTGTGCCTCTTCTATGGTTGCATGTGGCTTGCTTGCGCGATTGCGAAGATATTCTTGCATTGCTGTCTGTTTGGTACAACGCGAAAAGGCTGGATAAAAAATCCAGCCTCTCATAGGTAAATATATGTTTCTAAAATTTAGGCTAACTTTGCAATTCTTGCACACAAACCTGATTTGAGGTTTGCAGCCTTGTTTTTGTGGATTAATCCACGCTTAGCCATTCTGTCAAGCATTTTCTGTACCTCGGGGAACTTGGCCAAAGCCTCGTTCTTGTCGGTGATTGCGCGAAGGCTGCGAACTGCTGAACGCATATTTTTACCGAAATAACGGTTCTGAAGATTTCTCTTCTCTGTCTGTCTGATTCTTTTAAGTGATGATTTGTGATTTGCCATCTCTTTATATTATTTTCTAGTTTTACTTGTAGCCCATAGGGGAATCGAACCCCTCTTTCAAGAATGAAAATCTTGCGTCCTAGCCGATAGACGAATGGGCCGGCCTTTGTTGCTCTTTTGGAGCGGAAAGCACGGTTTGGTGCTTAAAGCGACTGCAAAGGTAAAACCTTTTTTTGAATTGGCAAAGAATTTCCGTTTTTTTTTGTAGTTTTGTGTGGCACAAATGGATTATAATACTCCTTTTCCCATTTTATGTTACCCAAAAAGAGGCTATGAATGAGAAATTTGACGGGGTTGTGTTGCGCACCATCAAGTACAACGACAATCTCTTGATAACAGATATTTATACACGGCAACAGGGGCGCAGGTCGTTTCTTTTGCAGGTGGCACATGGTAAAAAGGCCCGTGTGCGCAACGTGCTTTTTCAGCCTCTCTCCATGGTCTCTTTTACTGCGCCTCATCGTGGTACAAAGCGTTTGGTGAGGATTGCCGACGCACAACCTTATATGTTATATGCCTCAATCCCCTATGATGTGGTAAAATCCTCTATTGCATTGTATCTTGCCGAGGTGCTCACTTATGCTTTGCGTGAAGAGGAGCAAGATGAGATGTTATTTACATTCATAGACAGGGCTTTGCTGTGGTTCGACTCGGCAACTGAGGGGTATGCCGATTTTCATCTTGTTTTTATGGTGCAGTTGTTGCATTTCCTGGGGATTGCTCCCAACATTGGGAAAGTCTCCTCTAACAGCTATTTTGATATGCAGGCGGGCTCTATTGTACACGAACACCCTTTGCACCCCCACTTCCTTATGCCGGTTGCCACTGCAGAGTTTGCCCGCCTCTTCTTTTCGGATTTTCTTTCGGTGCGTTCCCTTGCATTAAATGGAGAACTGCGAGGGAGATACCTCGCAGTTCTTGAAGAGTACTATCGTTTGCATGTGCCCGATTTTCCGCCTTTACGGTCGGGCGACGTGTTGCGCGAACTGTTCCGCGTTTAGGCAAGCAGCTGTTTTACTATTGCAGAGATTATCTTTCCATCGGCTTTGCCGGCAAGCTGCTTGGTGGCAACTCCCATAACCTTGCCCATGTCTTGTGGCTTGCCGGCTCCCACTTGTGCTATAATCTCTTTTAACACAGCGGTAATCTCCTCCTCGCTCATCTGCTTAGGAAGATATTTCTCCATTACGGCAACCTGTGCAAGTTCTTCATCTGCAAGGTCGTTGCGTCCCTGGCTGCGGAACAGCTCTGCCGATTCTTTTCCCTGCTTTGCAAGTTTCTGAATAGCTTTTATTGCAGTCTCGTCGCTTACGGTATCACCTGCGCCCGGGGCAGTCTTTGCCTCTAAGAGAACCTTTTTTATATTTCTGAGCGTGTCGAGGGCTACTTTGTCCTTTGCCTTCATTGCCTCTTTGATGTCGTTGCTTATAATGTCGTATAATTCCATGATTTTATAAATTTATGCGGGTTCGTTATTCTCGTTATCTTCTTCTTTTTCGCTGTGATGCGCTCCGTCTGCAATGCCTTTCAACGCCTCCAGCTCTTGAATTGTTCGTTTATATACAGGTGAATTCTCAACAGCCAAAATGATCTCTTCGTTGTCCAGGCTTGCATCGTCGAAGATAAAGATCTTGTACTCGTCCTTGTAGAAGGCTTTTTCCATCTCGCTTATTGCCTTCTCCTCGGCTTGTAGTTTCGCTTTTTCTTCGCGTGATATCTGCTCCTCCTTCGCCTTCTCTTCCTCTATCAGAGGTTCCATGCCGGGGATATTCCTCATGCCGAATCCGGTAGCAAGAATAGTTACCTTAACCTCGCCTTTTTGCAGGTTGTGGTCCTTGCTCAATCCCCATATAACCTCGATGTTGTCGTCTTTGAATTTCTCCATAAATTCGTTCACGGCATTAATCTCCTCTACCAGCATGGGTTCATTGGGGTTGTAGTATATGTTGAAGAGAATCTTTTTTGATTTATAGATGTCGTTGTTGTTGAGCAAGGGTGAGTTCATCGCCTTGTCAAATGCTTTTGCAAGGCGGTCGTTTCCGCTTTCTATGCCATAACTCATTATGGCAACACCTCCATTTTTAAGAACCTTCTTCACATCCCGGAAGTCGAGGTTAATGGTGCCTCGTGCTGTTATAATCTCGGCAATGCTCTTTGTGGCTGTGGTAAGCACGTCATCAACCTTGCGGAATCCTTCTTCAATATCTAATTTGGGATAGATGTCGAGCAGGCGTTCGTTGTTTATGACGAGCAGTGCATCTACATGCTTGGCAATCTCAGAAACACCGCGCAATGCCTGTTTTATCTTTTTACCCATCTCGAATTTGAAGGGTATTGTAACGATTCCGATGGTGAGTATTCCCATGTCTTTGGCTATCTTTGCGACCACGGGGGCGGCACCGGTTCCTGTTCCACCGCCCATGCCGGCTGTGATGAACGCCATCTTGGTGCCATCGTTAAATAGTTTTTCAATCTGTTCGCGGCTCTCCTCGGCTGCCATGTGCGCCACTGCGGGGTCGTTGCCGGCTCCGAGTCCCTCGGTTATAGTCTCGCCAAGCTGCACCTTCATTGGTATCTTGGAGTGGTTGAGCGCCTGAATGTCGGTGTTGCATATAACGAATGACACGTTGTGAATGCCCTTGTTGTACATGTTCTCAACGGCGTTGCTTCCTCCGCCTCCAACGCCTATAACCTTTATTATCCTTGGTGCGTCTGTTGGTATTGCAAAGGGTAGTCCCTTGTTTTCTTCTTCGTTCATAGTTGTACTGTATTTTTGCGTCAGTCGTTATTAATTATTCGTTATCACCATCTTCTTCAGCTTCTATCACATTATCCCTAAATTCATCGAAGAAACTCTTGAACCTGCTTTTCCATGAATTTCCTTTTGTCTTTCCGCTGTTTTTGGGCTCTTTCTCCTCTTTCTTTTCCTCTTTCTCCGGTTTATCAGTGTCAATCTCGTCGGTGAACAACGATGTCTGTATTGGAGCTGCGGGTTCTTTTGTGCCCACCTCCTTGCAACAGTTGTCTTTGCCTGTGCTCAACAAACCAAAGAGGGTGGGGGTTATTGCATCTTTTGCAAGCGAAAGCCTGCTGTCGCTGAAACAGTTGAGTGATGGCTCTGTTATTATGCGGGTGGTGTAATTTTGCAAGTGCTCGTCGAGCAGTGCCTTCAAATTCTTTAGTTTTGCAGCTCCTCCGGTGAAGAGAATCTGCCCCACTTCCTCTCCCGAACTCTCAATCTGATATTTTACGTTGAGCAGAATCTCTTCGATGCGTGCTGCGGTAATCTTGTTCAGAGTCTCAATGGTGAAGGGCAGGTTGTCGCTTCCTGTGGCGCTATATCCTTTGAATATCTTTATTCTCTCCGCCTCTTCGCGTGATATGTGTTCTGCCGATATGTCTTTGGTAATATTTTCTCCACCCAGCGGCAGTACTACCAATTTGCGCAACAGTTCGTTGGTGTATATTGAGATGGTTGTGGTTTCGGCACCCATGTTTACAAGCGCGCAACTGTGTTTGTCGTCTTTGTTTAGGAGAATGTCGGCATCAAGCTTGGCTGCGGTAAAGCTATCTACAATCTCAATCTTTGCCATATTGAAGCTTTCTTCCAGCTGTTTCATAAACTGTTCGTTTATGATGATGTTCAGGTAGCTTCCCTCTATGCTGCGAGTGTGGAATCCTGCGGGTGCAGTGTTCACGCTGCCATCGAGCTTATACTCTTGAACAATAACCTGTACCTTTTGATAACCTTCGGGAACAACAAACTCTCTCTCATTCTCGCTGTACATGTCGTCAATAATGTCGGGAGTGATTTTCTTGTACTCATCGAATTCTCTCTTTACTGTTGATTTTATTGAGCGTACAGAGATGCCGCTGATGGTGGTGTAGGCTTTTTCTATTATTACCTTATTGTCGAGTTGCGCCTCTAAACGGTTTATTATATTGGTGAGGCATGCGCTTGCTGCATCTACGTTGCGCACCACGCCTTTAGATATAAACCCATCGACAGGCTCGCTGGCATAGGCGATGATATTTATACCCTCGTATGTGGCAACGCCCACTGTTCCTGCTATCTTGGAGGAACCGATTTCAATAGCTGTGATATAATTTTTTGTTCCCATATTACAATTCTCTTTTGGTACAAATAACCTGTTTGTCAAATTCAATATTAATTTTCTTATATTTATTCCACCCGATGCTGTTCAGCCCTTTGTTGTAGAATTTTCTCAGTTTGTTCAGTTTCTTTTCCATGTTGTCTATCCTGCCAAGCTCTATGGTGTGATTCCCTATTCGTGGCACAAGTATAATCTCTTTTTTGGCATTAAAGAAGATTTGTTCAATCTGTTCATTCCAGAAACGATTGTTTTGCAGGAATCTTGCCATTGCAAGCAGTTCGTTGTTTGCCATTTCTGTTGTTACAAAGCCGCTTGCCACAGGCAGGTACATTGCATTGTGAATAGCATCGATGACAGCACCGTTCTCGTCTATGTAGAACTCTTTTCCGTTGATGTCGAAGACCTGCATGATGGGTATTTTGCAGTCAATATCCACCCCTATGTATCCGCGATGTGTTTTGTAGGCCTGGCACTCTTTCACCACCGATAGCTTCTCTATCGCTTTCTCAATCCCGTGGCAGTTTACACTTTTCAAAGGATTGCCTGTGGGGTTTATTCCTTTCAATGACAGCAATGCGGTAACTCTTTCCTCGTTGAGTGCCCCCGAACCACCATCGGTGATGCAGATTTTCAGCCCTTTGCATTTTGTCTCTTCATTCTCCTTTGTGAGAAAGAACAGTGCAAAGATTATGTAGCCTGCTGCTATTATAGCCGTGCTGTATATAAGTATCTTCTTAAACATTCATCTTATCTGTTAATTAGTATCTTTTTCATTTGTGGAATGTCGTTCTCAATATCTCCCGCTCCCAGCGAGATGAGCACTTCTATTTCGTTTTTCTTCTGTTCAACAACCTTTGTTACATCGTTGCGGCTGCACATACTCTTTTCGACACCCTCATCAATGCAATCATAAATAAGTTTGCTTGTAACTCCTTCGATGGGAAGTTCGCGGGCGGGATATATATCCACAAGTATTACTTCATCAAAGAGTGAGAGGCTCTGTGCAAATTCTTTGTAGAAGTCCTTTGTGCGGCTGTACAGGTGTGGCTGGAACAGGGCTGTTACTTTTTTATCGCTGTAAAGCTCTTTAATGGATTGTGCACACGCTTTTACCTCATCGGGGTGGTGGGCATAATCGCTCAGCAGCACAAGGTTCTCTTCTTTTATGTGAAAATCGAATCGGCGGTCGGCGCCTTCAAAGCTTTTCATTGCGCTCTTCAGCTCATCGGCTGTTGCTCCACATATTTCTGCCATTGCCATTGAGGCTATTCCATTCTCAATATTTATGCTCACAGGCACTCCGAGTTCCACCTCCTTTATAATCTGCCACGGCGACACATAGTCAAAAACGATTCTGCCACCCCCGATGCGTATGTTCTCGGCGTGGAAATCTCCTTTTTCGCGCCCGTAGATGAAAGTCTGCACCCCCTGTTTGGTGCGGGGAACAACCTCAAGCCCTTCGTGCATGATGAGATACCCATCTTCGCGTATTCTTTCGGTAAACTGTGCAAAGGCTTCCAGATAGTTCTCTTTGTTACCGTAGATATCAAGATGGTCGGGGTCTGCCGATGTTATTGTGGCAATGAATGGTCTCAGATGCAGAAAAGAACGGTCATACTCGTCGGCTTCAATAACCACAAGGTCGCTCTTGTCGCTGAGCACAAGATTGCTTTTGTAGTTCTTGGATATTCCTCCCAGGAATGCTGCACAATCTACATGTGATTGGTGCAGCAGGTGCGCAGTCATAGTGCTGGTGGTTGTTTTCCCGTGTGTGCCTGCTGCGCACACGCCGCGACGGTCTCCTGTGATTATTCCAAGCACCTCGGCACGTTTCTTCACCACAAACTCACCATTTCTGAAGAGGTGCCACTCTTTGTGGCTGTCGGGTATTGCAGGTGTGTATATGACGAGCGTTCCTTCGGGCTGTTTGCAGCACTCGGGTATGAGGTCGATATTCTCTTCAAAATGGAGTATCGCGCCCTCCTCGATGAGCTTGTCGGTGAGGGGGCTGGGGGTGCGGTCGTATCCTGCAACCGTTTTTCCCTCGCTGAGGAAATATCTTACAAGAGCACTCATGCCTATTCCGCCCGCTCCCAGGAAATAAACCTGTTTTATATCTTTGAGTTTCATTGTTTTATATTTTCTTTAATGCGACGTGTCTCTTTCTCTATATATGCATCGGCAAGAATCAGCACCTCCTCGGCAATCTCCTGTGCAGCATTGGGCTTTGCCAGTTTTACGATATTGCTCTCAAGCATGTTTATTTTCTCATCGTCGGTTACCGTTGCCACTGCCATGGGCAACAGCTCCTTGTCGGCATTTGCATCGGCAACGTATATGGCGGCATCTTTCTTCACCAATGCCATTGCATTTTTTGTTTGATGGTCCTCGGAAACATTTGGCGAGGGGACCAAAATAACGGCTTTTCCCAGTAGTGAGAATTCCGAGATAGAGCCTGCGCCTGCACGCGATACCACAAGGTTTGCTGCGCTCAAAGCGTTTGCCATGTTGCTCACAAAATCGGTGATTATGAGGTTGGCAGGCTTTCCTTCCTGTTCGGCGCGGGCAAGCATCTCCTGGTAGTATAGCTTTCCGGTTTGCCACACAAATTGAATGTCGGGGTTCTCTTTAATAATATTGAGATTGGCTATAATACTCTCGTTTATGCTGCGTGCTCCCAGGCTGCCGCCCACGATGAGTACACATTTCTTCCCGGGTTCGAGCCCCATTTCGCGCATTGCCACAGCGCGGTTGGTGCGCATGTCGAGCAGAGTCTTTCTCACAGGGTTGCCTGTTATCTTTAGCTTCTCGTGCGGGAAGAAACGCTCCATGCCGTCATAAGCCACGCAAATTAGTTTTGCTTTCTTTGCGAGCAACTTATTTGTAACTCCGGCATAAGAGTTCTGTTCTTGAATGAGAGTGGGGATATTCATGCTTGCTGCCATCTTCAAGGTAGGGCCGCTGGCATAGCCTCCCACGCCCACCGCCACTTGTGGAGCAAAGTCCTTTATCACCTTCTTTGCCATACGCTGGCTCTTGAACAGCTGCCACAGCACTTTGATGTTTTTCCACAGGTGCTTGCGGTCAAAGCCGGCAACGGGCAGCCCGACAATCTCATATCCCGCCTCGGGCACACGCTGCATCTCCATTCGGTTGCTTGCACCCACAAAGAGAATCTTTGCATCGGGTTGCTTGCTGCGTATGGCATCGGCGATTGACAGAGCGGGGAAAATGTGTCCTCCGGTTCCTCCTCCGCTTATGATTATTCTATACTCTTTCTTCATGGCTCGCGGTGTTAGTGTTTTCTATTTCGGTTTTCTGTTCTTGTGTCTCTTTGTTTGTTTCTGCTATCCGGTTGTCTCTGTTGAGGCGTCTCACATATCGGCTTATGCTGAGCATTGTTCCAATATATATGCAGTTTATCAGTGTAGATGTTCCTCCTTGGCTCACCAGGGGCAGGGGTTGTCCTGTTACAGGTCCGCCCACGGATATTGTCATGTGCAGCAGAGCTTGTATGGCAATGATGAATCCCATGCCCATTATGAGAAAGGCGGGGTATGCGTCCTCGCAGCCCGATGCTATGCTGCCACACCTGTAGAGCAATGTCAGATAGAGCATTATAACCACAAATCCGCCTATGAGCCCCAGCTCTTCAATTATTATGGCATATATAAAGTCGGAATAGGCGTGGGGGATATTGTCGCGTTGCACGGAATTTCCGGGTCCTTTGCCCACAAGTCCGCTTGTGGCTATGGCTATATTGGCATATGTGCGCTGTTCGTTACCGCTTATCTCATAATCTTTGGGTTTCACCTGTTCGCTCGTGTTCAATACATCGAGTATGCGGTTCTTCCATGTGAGCGTCTTGTTATGAATCTTGTATAAAATGCTTTTGGGTTTCACATCAAGATTATCGGGTGTAAGCATAATTGCAGAAAGCATTATTGTGCCGGCCAGCATGCCGGCACCTATGAGTGCAAGCATGTGCTTCCAATATACACGTCCTACAAACATCATGAGAAACACCGTTGCGAGTATTATCACCACAGTGGAAAGGTTCTCCATAAGAATGAAACAGCAGGGTACAGCGCACAGCAGCAGTATCTTCTTCATGGCTTTGAGATCTGTGCCTTCCTCTGTTTGCGACTGTGCGAGTATTGTGGCTGTTGTCATCACTATTCCCATCTTGGCAATCTCCATGGGCTGGAACTTAACTCCAAAAATATCGACCCAGCGTGCACTCTCGTTTACAACAGCACCATCGAATGCCGCCCAGATGAGCCCGATGACTCCTACGATATATGTGAAGAAAGAGAACTGTTTTATCCATGATATTTTCATGTGGTGAATGAACCACACGACTCCCACGCCCGCAATCACAAACATTGCGTGGCGGGTTATGGGTTGCCAGTAGTTATGCGTCTCATAGGTCTTGCGGCTGCTTGCACTGAAGACTTCGATGAGCGACAGAGCGCAAAGGATAAAGAATATTATCCAAATAATCTTATCTCCTTTGAATATCCTTTTTGTTATGCCTTTTCCCATTATCAGCGTGGTTTCTATAATTTATTTACTATTTCTTTGAATTGTTTTCCCCTGTCCTCATAGCTTTTGAAGAGGTCGAAACTTGCGCAGCAGGGGCTCAGCAACACCGTCTCTCCGCTTTTTGCCATCTTGTGAGCTGCTTCCACACACTCCTGCATGGAGTGAGTATCGGCAATGGGCATGTTGAACGTGCCGAAAAAGTCGTGCAATTTCTTGTTGTCTGCCCCCAAGAAGATGAGACCGCTGCATTTTTCCTTTACAAGGTCGGCAATCTCGCTGTAATCATTGCCTTTATCTTTGCCGCCGAGTATTAGAATTGTTTTTGTCTTCATGCTTTGCAGTGCATACCAGCAACTGTTCACGTTTGTTGCCTTAGAGTCGTTTATATACTCCACACCATTGACTTTTGCCACCTTTTCCAGCCTGTGTTCCACCCCGGCAAAGCTGCTCAAAGCCTCTCTGATGGTCTCTTTGCGTATTCCTGCAACGTTTGCAGATATTCCGGCTGCCATGGAGTTATAGAGGTTGTGTTTGCCTGTCAGCGAGAGTTCTTCAAGCTCCATGTTGAAAGGTGTGGGCTCGGTGAATATAATCTTCTCTTCATCGGTGTATGCCGCCATCGAACCATTGTTCTTCTCGGCAAAGGGATAGAGCTTGCCATGCTTGTATTTTGGCAGTTCGTTCTGTATTATGGGGTCGTCGTTCCAATATACAAACGCGTCTCCCTTCTGCTGGTTCTGCAAGATTCGGAATTTTGCATCTACATAATTCTGCATCTTGTGCTCGTAACGGTCCATGTGGTCGGGGGTTATGTTCATGAGCACAGCCACATTGGCGCGGAATTCATACATGTTGTCGAGCTGAAAACTGCTTAGCTCCACAATGTAATAATCCTTGTCGTCTTCGGCAACTTGCAGCGCAAGGCTGTTGCCGATGTTGCCTGCAAGCCCCACGTTCAGTCCTGCTTCGCGGAAAATGTGGTATATGAGCGATGTGGTGGTGGTTTTCCCATTGCTGCCGGTGATACATATCATTTTGGCCTTTGTGTATCGCCCTGCAAACTCAATTTCCGATATTATGGGTATGCCGGCATCCTTCACCTTCAATATCATGGGTGCGTCATTGGGTATTCCGGGGCTTTTTATAACCTCGCCTGCCGATAGGATAATATCCTCGCTATGCTGTTTCTCTTCCCAGCATATTCCGCGTTCATCAAGCATGTTTTTGTATTTATCGCTTATTGTGCCGAAGTCGGACACAAAAACCTCAAACCCCAATTTTGCAGCCAGAATGGCAGCTCCGCAACCGCTTTCTCCTGCACCCAGAACAACTATCTTTTTTTCCATCTTCTTCCCTTTCTTATCTTACCTTTAATGTCATAAGTGTTATTGCAGCCATAATTATTGTTACAATCCAGAAACGAATGGTAACCTTTGCTTCGTGCATGGGTTTTTTAGGTCCTTTGAACATGTAGCTGCACTCGCTGTCGAGTTTATCATCAGTTATCGTATAATGGTGATGCAATGGTGTGCAACGGAACAATCTCTGTCGCACGCCTCTCTTCTTTCCGCTCTTGAAATATGCAACCTGTGCCATCACAGAGAGGTTCTCCACGACAAAAATTCCGCATAGGAGTACCAAGAGTATTTCTTTGTGTATGAGAATGGCAATAACTGCAATTATACCGCCTATCGTGAGGCTGCCGGTGTCGCCCATGAACACTTGCGCAGGAAAGGAGTTGTACCACATGAAACCTATGAGTGCACCAATGAATGCAAATGTGAAGATGGCAACCTCTTCGCTACCCGGCAGATACATTATATTAAGGTATTCTGCCCAATTGACGTGGCTCGAGACATATGCCAGAATAGCAAGTGCGATACCTATTATTGCAGCATTTCCTGCCAGCATGCCGTCCATGCCGTCGTTTAGGTTTGCTCCGTTTGATACAGCTGTTACAATAAAGATGGTAACAACGACAAAAAGTATCCATCCTGCTGCATTTGCATAGTCTCCGCAGAACGACATTATATCGTCGTACCCGAGGTTGTGATTCTTGACAAACGGAATTGTTGTTTTATTGAGCTTCTCTGGCTTGCTGCGGTGTTGCACCACCTCGGTGGTTTTATCAATCTTCACTGTTACATTCTCTCTCATCACCGCTTGCGGGCTCATGTAGAGTGTCAGTCCTATTAACAGTCCCAATCCCACCTGTGAAACCACTTTTACTTTGCCCGGAATACCATCCTTGTTCTTTTTGAACGTTTTAATATAGTCGTCGGCAAAGCCCACGGCACCCAGCCACAATGTGGTTATGAGCAGGAGAATGAGATATACATTATCCAGGCGTCCTATGAGCAGGCAGGGGACTATTATTGCCACAATTATTATGAGACCGCCCATTGTGGGGACACCCACTTTGAGATTGTTTTTGTCCAGCTCGCGCAAGTTCTCCGATATTTGTCTCTTTTTGAAATAACGTATGAAATATTCACCAAAGATGGTGGATATGAGAAGTGCAAGCACTATTGCTGCCAGAGCTCTGAACGAGGTGTAGCCGAAAAGGCGTGCGCCGGGGAAATTGCTCTCCTGTAGTATTCTGAAAAGGTAATATAGCATCTCTATCCTTTTTTATATGTTGAAAAACTCTTTTATAACCTCTTTATCGTCGAAGTGTTGCTTCACTCCTTTTATATCCTGGTAGTTCTCGTGCCCCTTGCCTGCAACCACCACTACGTCGCCCTTTTGCGCAAGCGTGCAGGCTGTTCTTATAGCCTCTCTTCTATCAGTGATGGATAGCACATTTCTTTTCTGCTCCTCGCTGAGCCCGGCAAGCATATCGTTTATAATATCCTGCGGCTCTTCGAAGCGTGGGTTGTCCGATGTTATTATGACCCTGTTGCTGCCCTTTACCGCCTCTTGTGCCATGAGCGGGCGTTTGCCTTTGTCTCTGTTGCCGCCTGCGCCCACCACCGTGATGATGTTTCCTCGCCCGCGCAACACTTCGTTCACAGTGCTAAGCACGTTCTTGATGGCATCGGGTGTGTGTGCATAATCTACAATGGCTGCTACGCCATTGGGTGAGTGCAGGGTTTCGAAACGTCCCGAAACGGGTTTTAATGTGCTCAGCACACACAGCACTTCGTCGGGGCTTTTGCCCAGTTCCACTGCCGCGCCGAATATTGCGAGCAGATTGCTCACATTGAATCGCCCTGTCAGTTGTGTGGCAAACTCGCGGTTGTTAAATTCAAGAATCATTCCGTCGAGATGTGTTTCAACCATGCGCCCTTTATAATCGCTCAAGGTGCGGGTGGAGTATTTCTTTATGTCGGCACGGGTGTTCTGCACCATCACAGGACCGTTTTTGTCGTCGAAATTTGTTATGGCGAATGCATCACGAGGCAGCGCGTCAAAGAAATTTTTTTTGCACTTCAGGTAGTTTTCCATTGTTTCGTGGAAGTCCATGTGGTCGCGAGTGAGATTTGTGAATATTCCGCCTGCGAACCGCAACCCTCCCACACGCTTCTGTGCAAGAGCATGAGAGCTCACCTCCATAAAGGCATATTCGCAACCCTCGTCAGCCATCTGTCCCAGCAGTTTGTTGAGGCTCACCGCGTCGGGAGTGGTGTGGGTGGCAGGATAGGGGGTTCCGTCGATGTAGTTGCACACTGTAGAGAGCAGGCCGCACTTGTGTCCCATAGCCCGGAAAAGCTCATACAATAGTGTTGCTATGGTTGTCTTTCCATTTGTTCCGGTAACTCCCACGAGTTTAAGCCTTTCGCTTGGGTCGCCGTAGAAGGTTGTTGCAAGTTGTCCTGTGATGTCCTGTGCGTTAGGTACCTTTATATAGGCTTTGGCGGGGTGCAGGCGTTCCGGCATCGTTTCGCACACTATTGCCACGGCGCCACGCTCCTCGGCAGCTGCGATGAACTGGTGTCCATCGGTTTGTGTGCCTCGTATTGCGATGAAGAGGTCGCCCTCTTCAACTCTGCGCGAATCCATGTTTACACCGGTAATCTGTACCTCCTCCTTTGGAAGCACTATCTGAGTGTATTGAATATTTCTTAAAAGCTCGTTCAGTTTCATAAAAATTCTCTTTATGGTTTCAGTGTAAGCAAAATATATGCTCCTTTTTGTGCTTTCTCTCCCGCCTTTATGCTTTGTGCAACAACATGTCCGTAGCCGCTGATTTTTGCATTAAGCCCGGCTTTTTTTGTCAGGAACAATGCGTCTTTGGCTCCCATGCCCATTACATTTGGAACAAGGTCGGTAGCGTGCTCTGTCTCTGTGAACACAACCGTGCTGCTGTCTTTTGTTACGACACCCCATTGAGGCTCTTCCTTGTATGATGTGCGGAAGTCGTTGTTTATTCCAATGTTGATTTCGTCAATCAGGTAGCTGGCAGCGTTCATGTTGCCGTTTTTTATTGCCGGCAGCGGCGTATTCACGGTGTCTTTGCCGGCTGCGAGTGGGGCGCGTTCATGTTTTGCCATGACATTCTCGGCAATCTCTTTGAACACAACACCCGAGGTCATTCCGCCCGAGCGTGGGGCTTTGTTGTTTATCATTTGCACGATGCAGGTGTATTTGGGCGACTCGGCGGGGAAGAAACCGCAGAAACTCAGCAGGTATTCTATTGGAGAGTATTCGTATCCTCCGTTTTTTGCAATTCTTGCTGTGCCGGTTTTGCCTGCCGAAACAAAGTTTTTTGTTTTTGCCTTGTCGCCGGTTCCGTCTTCGGCATTCACAACTTCTATCAGCATTTTTGTGAGTGCTTGGGTGGTTGTGTGTTTCAGCACCCCCTCTTTCAGCACCTCGGGTGCAAATTCTTTAATCGTCTCGCCATCTTTCACTATACCTTTTACCAGCCTTGGCTTCATGAGGTCTCCCCCATTGGCTATGGTGTTGTAGAATGTAACCATGTTTACAGCTGTCATCATCGATGCATATCCGTATGAGAGCGATACGAGGTCTGCCGGTGACCAGGTTTTTCTTGCCGGTGTTGCAAAATAGGGCGTGGCTTCCGATTCTATCAACCCGAAATTCTGGTTCATGCCGAGCTCTTTCAGTTTGTTGGTGAAGGTTTTGGCATCTTTTTTGAATCCGTTGTTTATAATCTCGCCCATGCCTACATTTGAGGAGTATTTCAAAACTTCAGTAATGCTATAATGTGTGGTACCTGCTTTTGGCTTGTGGGTATCACTGATTGTCTTCCTGCCATAGAAACGGTGCGAACCATTGTGGTGCAGCACGGAATCGTCGGGGGTTATGCGCCCCTCTTCCAGCGCCGCTGCAAGTGCCACGGTCTTGAATATTGAGCCGGGTTCCATGAGGTTGCATAGCGCGAGGTTGGGTGTTCTGCTGTATTCTGTCTGCTCGTTGGTTTCGATGTAGTGCCCATCACCCACTTTGGTGAGGTTTACAATAGCTTTTATATCGCCTGTCTTCGTCTCCATGAGAATAGCCCAGCCTGCCATGGCATCGCGCAGCACAAGTTGTTTGCGCAGTGCCTTTTCGCAGATGTCCTGAAGTTCCACATTCAGTGTTGTTTGTATATCCACTCCGTTGATTGCGGGTTCATCTATTCTCAAACGCGATTTTTCTTTCCATCCACTTCCCTCCTTGCCTCGAAGCAGGGAGTCGTATTTCTTCTCGAGCCCGTATGTTACATTGAATTTCTTGCCCTTTTTGTTTTCACTTGCAACAATGTCGCCGAGTGTGCTTTTAGCAAGCGAACCGAATATTTTCTTTCTATCCACAAAGTCCTTTGCGATCAAGCCCGAATATGCCGTAGTGAGGTTCATTATCGGCAGTTTCTTTATCTCTTTATACTGTGAGTAAGATATGTATGTGGGACCGGGGCACAGCGGGTATTCTCGTCTGCCTCGTCCTTTTTCCTGGTTTATTTTAATACCTCTGCGCAAGTGCTTTTCAAACTCGGCTGCGCTCCATTGTGGAAGAATCTTTGAAAGTCCTTTTGAGAGTTCTGCCACATCGGCTCTCCAAATAGAATCTTTTTTGGCTTGAACCTTCTTCTCTGTTTTCTTGCTGTTGGGGTCGGTGTAGTCAAAGTCTATATATATTCGGTACTTCACAAGGCTGCTAACAAGAATTTCGCCATTGTCACTCAGCAGGTTGCCTCGTTTGGCAGGAATCTTCTGATTATATTTTATGTTTCTTTTGCGCACCTCGTTCCAGTACTCGCGCTCCTTGAACATTACAAAGCCGGCTTTGACAATGATTACGGCAGCCCACAGCCCGAAGAGGAACAGAACAAGCAGCTTGAAACGAAATATTATGTCTTTCTTGAATGTAAACATATCAGTCTATGGAATAAGGGGGTTGTGTTGCGGTTTTCAGCTCGCTATTGTTTTCTTTGATGTATGTTTCTATGTTCGATTGCCTGCTCTTGTCCGAAAATTCGCTCTGTCGTGTCAGGAGGTCGTATCTCAGGTCGAGTCTCACTTTCTTGAGGTGTTCAATCTCTCTCAGCTCTTGCTGGAAAGCATATCTGTTGCTCACATATATAAAGGCGTATATGACAATAATGCCAAGCAACCATGCGTTGTTGAGGAAAATCTCGTTGTCAAAGATTTTTCCTCCGAAGATGTAGCCGATGAACCCGCTCTTCTTCTTTTTCTTCTTGTTTGCTGTTTCGCTCATTATTGTATCTCCTTTTTTATTGCTATTCTAAGTTTTGCACTACGCGACCGGGGGTTGCGCTCTTGCTCCTCTGTGGTGGGAATGATAACTTTTTGCATGTCGAACGGCGATGTTACCCTCCCGAAGAAATCTTTTTCTATAATACCTTCAATGTTCCCGCTTTTCATAAAGTTCTTTACCAGCCTGTCTTCGAGTGAGTGATAGGTTATTACCACTAATCTGCCACCGGGTTTCAGCACTTCGCCTGCTTGTGTGAGCATCTCTTTCAGTGCTGTCATCTCGTGGTTTATCTCAATACGCAGTGCCTGAAAAACCTTTGCCAGCTCTTTTTTCTCTCTTTGCGGCGGGCAGAAGGGCTTGGCAGTCTCTATAAGGTCGTTCACTCGCCGGAACGGTTTTTCCGCCCGTCTCTTCACTATTGTGGCTGCCAGCTTGCGGGCGCAGTTAAGTTCACCATATAGTTTGAAGATCTTTGCAAGTTCCTCTTCGGTAGCATTGTTCAAGAGGTCGGCAGCTGTTTCGCCACCGCGTTTGTTCATGCGCATGTCGAGGTCGGCATCGAAGCGGAATGAGAAACCGCGTGTTTCATCATCAAAGTGGTGCCCCGAAACGCCAAGGTCGGCAAGCAATGCGTCAATCTCTGTGATGTTGTGGTATCGCAGGAAATTGTACAGAAAGCGAAAATTTCCTCTCACAAATGTGAAACGCTTGTCATCGGGAGCATTTTTTTCGGCATCTTCATCTTGGTCAAAGCTGTAAAGGTGTCCTTTGTTCCCAAGTTGTGAAAGAATACTGCGTGAATGACCTCCACCGCCAAATGTAACATCAACGCAAATGTCATTCTTGCCAATTTTCATTCCGTTCACGCTCTCATCGAGCATCACGGGTGTGTGATAAACAATCTCTTCATTCATTACCGCCTCCTTTCTCTGCTGTCATTATTTTTTCCAGCTCAAAGCTGAATTCTTCGGGGCTCATAAAGGGCTTGTCGAGTTTCTCTTTTGCCCAGATTTCTATTGTGTCGTCCATGCCGATGAAACGTACCTCCTGTTCGATGGCAGCCATCTTCATGTATCGCTTGGGGAGCAATATGCGCCCGTTGCTGTCTATGTGCAGTTCCTCTACATCGGCTACAAATTGGCGGAATATCATCTGGTGCTTTGCATTCCATTTGTCGAGGCGGCTGCGTAGCAGGTTCAGCTGTGCGTTCCAGCTCTCCAAGGGGTAGAGCACAAGGCAATCCTGGTAAACATCTTTGCGCAGCATCACCGTGTCGCAGGCACCGGCTTGCAACAGGCGACGGAAACAGGCGGGCAGGAATACTCTTCCCTTGCTGTCGGTCTTTGCTTCTATGTTACCAATAAATCGCATTCTTATAAAGGTTTTTGACTAACAAATATGTGGCTGACCTGCTTGAGAAATGCCTCTCGGTGCGTTTTTCTTGCGGATTCTATTGCCAATGTAGATAATTCGTTTCAAAATTACACAATTCCCCACAATTCCCCACCATAAATGCAAAATAATTTTTATCAAAGTTTTCAACAGGTTGTTAATAAACTTATATAGCTGAAAATAAGCTCGTTGTGAAAGTGCTTTTTTGGTGGGGTATCGCTTTGATTATATAGAGTGTTTTTATGTACAAAATCTATCGTTACAGTGCAAAAAAATGAGGCCGGGTCAAAAGCATTTTTGGTCCGGCTTTGTTTTACTACCTG
>CAYRFX010000044.1:0-19921 GCA_964423665.1 uncultured Bacteroidaceae bacterium
ATTTTGCAATGAATTAAGTATCTCTTACATAGAGAGCAATCATTTTGCTAAACATCTTCACTTCCTACAAATCCTTTAATATCTGAGCGTTTGCTCTATCCACCACTGCAGTGTCAAGCGAAGCTAAATAAATCTGCGTTGTCATCTCAGAGTCGTGTCCCATTCCCTCACTTATTACCGATATTGGTACATTCTTATTTTTTGCCACGCTTGCCCACGAATGACGGGCGGTGTACATTGTCAATGGTAGTTGAACGCCCACCATCTTGCCGATTGTTTTTAGCTTGCGATTGATTAAGTACATTGCATTTTGATATTGCTTGCGTTCATCGCCATTCTTTGGATTGATTATGGGTAACAGGTATTCTGATAGCGGGTTCTTGTACTTATCGACAATATTCTGCATGCATTTTTCCCAACGTATAAAGAGTTGTTGCCCGGTTTTGCGTCTGCGATACGAGAGTATGCCATTTGACAGGTCTTTCTTCTTCAAATATGCCATATCTATAAATGACATTCCACGAGTGTAAAAGGAGAAGAGGAAGATGTCGCGGACAAAGTCCAATGATGGTTGCAGCGACAGGTCGAGGTTCTTAATCTGCTTGATTGATTTTAATGGGATTGCTCGCTTCACTGTCTTATCTATGCCTGTATAGACGTGTTTGAATGGGGTTCGATTGGCAGTTAAATCTTTTTCAACTGCGCGATTATAGACGGCTCGGAGAATGCGCATATAGAACGAGGTGCTATTCTTTGCTAATCCTCTGCTTTGTAAATAAGCCTCATACATCAATATTAAATCTGAATCAATATCTTCCAACAACAGGTCTTTATTCTCCCGAAACTGCATAAAACTTTTGAGTGTGCAGCGGTAGGTTTCAGATGTGCGTTGCTTGCCCATCTGCCGTAGCCGGGCTATAACGCTTTGCATAAAGTTAAACAGTGTTTGTTCGTTGGCTTGTTTCTGGAATGTGGAGACGATGTCGTCGGTTGTGTACTTTACTTGTTTGTTCTCCAATCCATTGATAATGGATTGCAACCGTTTGATATCACATTCGATGCGTTCTTTAATGGTTTGCAGATAATTTTGCCGGCTGTTATTGGTAATGGTCATTGTATTTTCAGCCGCGTTCCATTCATGCATAAAAAGCCGGTAATCCGTCTTTAACTGACGGATTACACGGCTTTTTATTATTTGATAATAGACTGTTCCCTCCTTGTTCTCTTTTGTCGAAGGGCGAAACTTTACCTTGATGCTTGTCATAAGTGGTTATGATTAATTATTGTAATACTTATGCAAAATTATTGTGGTAAAGTGTCGCTTTGCAATGGTATGGGGGCATCCATTGGCGGTATTTCACCTTGTTGTTGCATTTGTGCATCTTGCGGTGGTATTTGCCCGGCTTGCTGTTGTAGCTGTGCCAGCAGTTCGGGTGATATTCCGCTCATTGCCGCTCCTTCTTGTAGTTGCTGTTCGTTGCGCTTTATTGCCTCAAGGATTTTGGTTGCAAAGGGGTATGAGCTGTTTTCGAGCATTGTTTTAACATCTACTGCATTGGCGCGGAAGAGTTCCATGAGGAAATCATTGGCAAGCATCTGGTAAACGGGGGTGTTGAAGCCTTCGGAGATTGTGAGGTCTATTTCGGCGTTCTGTACCTTTTCGGGGTTATACCATTTTGATTCAGCATCGTATTGGTTGCCTGCAAGGTCGATGTAACGCACGTCGGTATAGTATTGCTGAATTGTTTTCATCAGTTTCATATCACGACGGCGACGGAATGTGCGGAAATTATCGAAAAGCCCTTTGAGGTTCAACGAGGAGTTGTGTACTTGTTGTGCATAGAGGCTTGCCGGTGTTCCTGCTTTGGGTGCTTGCCCTTGCATTGCCGAGTTCACGCCCGATATCTCGTTTATGAGCCTTAATTGCAGATTGAGCAATTCAAAATCGCCAGCAACAGCTGCGTTGCTGTTATATTGGCGCACTACTCCATCGATGCTTTGCCCGGGTTTGAGCTTAACAAACAGCACGCCGTTGTAGCGCACATATTCATCTATCACCTCTTCGCGGCTCATGCTTTCAAAGGCATCGTCATCAACCACAAGCACTCCTTTTGATGAGGTGCCACGAATAAAGTCGATGAGTGTTGCTGTGCGGTTGATGGCTCGTTGCTGGTCGATGAACTGTTCTACAAAATTGCCCAGCTTGCCTTGTACTAAGGGATAGAGATGAAGCACATAGTTGTGTTCTCCATGCCAATAGGGGCTGCGACCTTCTTGCAGGATATCGCCATAAGGGGTCATATAGCGGTAGTACCAATATCGTTCTGTTGCAAAAGAGTATTCTATGAGCAGAATATCTTCTTGCGGTGTCCCGGCAGCCTTGCCTTCCAATATGCGTTTGTTGTTCTCGGAATCCAATCTGTCTTTAGAATCGGACGTGTATGGCAGATATCCCCATGTACCTTTTGCGCTGTCGTTCCAAAAGTAGGCATCGCGGGATTCTAATTTCCACCCTAATATCACGCGGCAGAGGTTGCTGCGCGAGGGGGTATAGAAAGAGAGGGAGCCCACTTCGTCGCCTTGCATGGCACGCGCCACCTCTAAGTGCGAGGGGTGTGTGGCTGCATAAAGTTCCTTTATATATTGCTTGCGCTGCGGGGTGTGCCCGAAATGTGCCAGCACTTGCTCGAGTGGCATATCAAAAAGTTCCCCGACGCAGGTGAGATCCCACATGCGAACATCTTCGAGATGGGTGTTAAAGAAGAGACGCGATGGGTTTACGTTATATACCCACACATCTTTTTGTCCTTTACTCGGATTTACACCATATTCAACTCGTTGGGCTGTCATGCCTCCGTTGAGTAACATGCGCATTGCGTCGGAATCAATCTCTTCCATCTCGTTTATGTCGTGAACATATTCTATGGCGATAGACATCATCTCCCCTACTTTGCTTTCTTGCTGGTCGCGGACCACACAAACAGGGCGCAGGAGATTTTGTCTCAGTTGCCCGTCGATGTTGCTGAGAATGGGGGCTATCATATTGTTTTTCAATGGCACTTTGCCATTCTTCTTGATGAGAGCACCTTCGGTGATTTGTTGTCCGGTATCGGGGTCGCGCACATAGTCGCCCCATTGGTCGCCGTAACTGTACATGAGGCTTCGTCGCAATTTGCGACGAGCCTCATCGAGTGCGTTCCAGCAGGCTGCGCACTCGTTCAGGAAATCAAGGGCTGCGGCAGGTTCTTTTTCCTCTATCCCATCGCGTGATGGGGTTTCTGCCTTTACGCGCCTATCGAGAAATTTATTCATAACCACATTGTTTTAGTTTGGTAGCTGTTCGTCTAATTTGTCGCGGAACTCTTCATAGTCTCGCAAATCATTTGTATAATCGAGGATATCATCTCCGATGGTATCAATCAACTTGTCAATCTTGCTATCTCTTTTTTGTTTTTTCCTCTTATTCAAAGCCTCTTCGTTTATCTGCACTTTTGTATAGGGGCGTCCTTTGCTATCGAACATTGGCACGGTTCTTATAAAAGGCACATCGGCTTCGGGTTCTTCGAATTGGGGGCTTTTCATGAATATATCCTTATCTATCACAAGATCGTCATCGTAGTCGCGTGTACCCTTCATGTCATATTCCGATTTCAACTGGCTCTTGTGGAACGGAATAACCTCGCCGTATTTGTCATAAAGTACATCGTGTTCGTTTTTCAAAATCTCATCATTCAGATTATATTCCGTGCGGGGACGTCCTTTACTATCGACATAGAATGTTGGCACAAGGGGAGGCACAAGCTGTTCATCTCCAAGATTAGGTTTCTCCAAAGGAGCATTAGGGTCTAAGAATGCATCATCTCTGTGGTCATAAACATATCCGCCATATTCCGTCCTTAATTGACTTTTGTGGAATGGAATAATTCTGTCGTATCTATCTAAAAAGAGATGGTCTTTTGTCATGAGAGGTTCACGGAACTCATCAATATTCTTCAATATCTCCACAACCTCGCTATTTTCATCAAAGCCTACTATTCCGTCTTCCATTGTTTCGCCTTTTCGCTTCATTCTATCAACAATCAATGCTCTTCGTATAATGTCTATTGGACCCGAAAGTATCTCTTCAACCTCTTTTAGTGAGACAAAAGGTACTTGTACATCACGCTTAACGGATTCCGTTTGGGAGGGAGAGATACTATTACGTATGAAAGCAGGGTATTCCATACGTTTAACTACATTATCGACCTCCACATCAGCTGCCAAACGATAATTCTTATCATAGAGCAGTTTGAGTATATACTCATTGCTGGTAGGATAGAGGCTCCTGAATTCGTAAGGAGAAACACCATATACGTTTTTGAACTTTTTTATAGCTTCCTCGCACAGGTTTTCACCATCGTTATTATCAGCTCTTATTATTATTTTTGCGAGATTCATTGCATTCTCATATTCCATTTTGTACCTTCCCTCAATATCGGCACGCATCAAATCGATACTGCGCATGAAATTCTCTTGCTTTTGAATCATCTTCTGTACCTCACGGTTAATTGCTTTACTAAAGGTTTTTTTATCTTGAAATGAGCCGGGATTCACATAGAATGTATTATCGAAAACATCGTATTGACAATAACTCTTGATATTATCATTGAACTCAACTTTCACTTTTGCAATATCGGGGTATGCAGTAAAGAGCACCGGGTCGTTTATAAGGTTCTGCAGTTCTATTTTTTTGTCTTTGAAGATTCGCTCATGGTTTTTATATACTTTTTTGAGAAAATTCTTATGTTTCAAGGATCTCTCCTCCGTCGGTATCCCGTTTATAACATCATAGGCAGCAAAGGCTAAACTGCTTTTCTTGCGAAGCGCCTCATTAAAGGGGTCGTTCAATTTCATTTCTTCTTCTGTTATCTCGGTGCGCCACTTGGCGTCCATGCCACGTTCCCAACGGGTCTTAGTCCATATTTCAGATGGATTGACACCTTCGGCTTCCAGTTTATCGGCATTCTCGGGGGTTACGTCTGCCAAAGCGGAGCGGTATTCACTGTTTGCCAACCTTTCTGCACCCTTCTTACCTATTAGGCGGTATGATGTGGGTTGTTCTAAGTTTGCATCGGAATCGAGATTATCGAGCTGACTTTTCTTGGGGCTCCACATGAAAGAGGGGGTTTCGGCAAGGGCTTTATTCTTGTCGGGGTATGTCCTATGCATATAATCCCTGTATGTTGCATCGTCATAATAATCGGGGAGTTCCCTCAATGAGGGAAATTTTTCAAGCACCGAGGAGCGGTATTCATCGGGGCGCTTTCCTTCGAACATTGCTTTTTGATGCGAGGTAATGAAGGTTTTAAGATCTTCTTTGGTTATGCGGTCGTTATCGGGCGAATAGAGTTTATTCTTGACAAGAAAGTTCCTTACAAACCCTTTGAAACGGTTGAGCAGAGAGTTCTCTTTTGATGTGAGAGAATTTTTCTCGGCAAGACCTGCAAGATACTCTCCTACAGCCTCGTGCCCTTCGATACCGTATGCCTCTCCCAAATTGTGCAAATCTCTGCGCAACTCAGGGTCGGCTTTGCGATATATGAGTTCAAATAATTCGTTCATATAGCGCCCCATAAGGTTTGAAATACCCACATGCCCCACAACCTCATGGGCAAAAGTTCTTTCAAGTTCATGGATATCGCTTATATTGGGGAGATTAAAGAAAATCTCTTTTCCTCTATTATCGACCCAGCCGAGCGAGCGCACCTTGTTGTTATACCCTTGAATATTATCGTTCTCCATAGGTATGGCGCGTTCGTCGTATATAAATTTCACATCATACCCATACAGTTTTGCAAGTTTCAGGGCATGCGACCTGAGCCTCATTATATCTGCGTGTGTATTTTTAATGCCATAAACATTCCAGGCATAGGGACCCGACCACTGTTTGGGGACATTGACGGGGAACTGCATCTCATCGCCCGGGAGTGCCTGTCCCGGCATTGCCTTCTCATCTTTTGCATTTCTTTTCTCTAAATATCGCCTGCGCTCACCGAGTTTTGCCTCGTAATTTGTTAAATCACCAAAAGAGGAGGCAGCCATCTCCCTGTCAAGCGAGAGCAGACGTTGCTTATCGACTCCGTTTCTAAGCAGATTCACTTCGTTTTGCATCTTGCGTGCATATTCATCGAGTGCACGATTTTCCTTTGAGGAAAGGGAGTTTGAACTATAATCGATAGCTCCGAGAAGGGCTCCCTCTTCAAGATTATATTTATGTTCAATATTACGACGGATATTTTGCAACATGTAGCCTACCCTGCTATTGCCATAACTTGCACGCTGCGATATTGCATCAATCATTGCATTTTCATTGGGGCTTAATGTGCGGTTGTTTGCTTTTTTATATAAAGCCTCAACAATCTTTTCAATATTTACCCCTTTCTCGTGGGCAAACTCTCTTACTTGATTAAAATAGTTTTCAGAGAGAGATTCACCCAGGAGCTCTGCTTCATAACCGGCAATTCTGTTCCTGCGTAGCAATGCTTTTGTTTGCTTGATTTTTGTTTCAACATCGGGACCGGCAAGATTTTCAATTGAAGATATGCGACGGCCGTTGATATCGATGAGGGAGAATCTGTAATTGCCCTCGGGGCTTTTATCAACCTTATAACTGACAGGAGCAGGAGGAGTTGAGGTTATCTTATTTTGGACAAGATAACAGAGTTTTGCACGAGTTGATGCTGCGAGCTCCTCGCTTGACATCATTTGCATATATTTATCCACAATCTTTTGAGCAAAAGATGAAGACTCCTTTGAGCTTGTGTTAAGCGCCGATTCGAGCTCGTTTATAAAGAGGCGTGGCTCAACACCGGCATTCATCATATCGTGCTGCTCCGATTTTGTAAATTCCAGCCCTTTTCTCAAATGCCCGTCGGCATTCAGCTTTGCATAGCCTCCTTTGGGACGCCAATGAGTTAGTTTCATGACTCCAAGGGTGGCGACACTCTCGCCAAAGTCTGCGAGCAGGTCTATAGGTTCTATATCAACCCCTGCCGCTGCTTTTTCAACCTGGGAACTCGCGGTAAACACCGCAGCTTCGGCACCGAGCACTCCGGCAGAGGCTGCAATCTTTTTACCGCCGGTGAGACCTTGAGAAAGACTCCTGAGCGGGGTTCCTACCATGCCCACGGCAGCACCTGTTGCAAAGCCGTGACCATAAGCCTTAACGGCTTTATCAAGATCTATACCCTCGTTCCGCAACAAATCATCGGCAACACTTTGCCCCGCATCGTAGCCACCGAGAGTGAGACCTTGTGTTGCTGCACTGCCGGCAATCTTTGCAGCCATTCTACTCTTGATAGCCTGCTCCACCATGCGTTCTGCCGCAGTTGCCTGCAACCCTTTTGATGCGTATTTCTTCACTAACGAAGAGGTGATATTCTTTGCAATGCCCGATACGCCCTTCACTGCTACAGAAGAGAGACCGCCTATGGCAGAGAATACGGGAGCATCTAACACTAACGAACCGATACCTGCCGCGAGATTTTCCCAACGGTTGGCATCGTAGGAGGCAAGCCCCTCGCGATCTATCAGACTTTGTGAGTTTGTGTGGGAATAAGCGTTCAATTGCAGGTCGGAAAGCTTGCCGAGCAAGGAACCATTGTAAGCAGAACGTGCCATAAATTCGGCGCTGCTTTTGGGAGTAGCCTCATCTACATATTCCTTATAGAGTCTTTTTCTTATATTGGGTTCAAGCACATATTTACGATACTCCAAGGGAGACATTCCTGCATAATGTGCATACCTTTGGGCAATATTGTCGAGCTCACCACCATCTATCTGTTGCATGGTTCTCTCTACAACAGCATCGGGGTCCGATTCGCGTCGCAATGCGCCCAATGCCGACATGTGATTGGCGCCGGGAACCGACGAATATTTGCGATACTCTTGTCGTGCTTTCTCCTCGGAAGTGCTGCGCTCGCTATCAAAGACTCCTTTTATATTGTTTTGAAAGAGATTCTCTGTTGCATCGTTTACGACATTATCGGAAGAGGCAAAAATGTGACGACGACGCGCCTCGTCATTGGGCGAAGGGAGCAAGAAGTTGCGCGTGGCTGCATTATACTGCTCCATCTTTTTCTCTTTGTCGAGCGGTGCCGACAAAAGATTCTTCTCATACTCAATGTTGGCGCTTGCAATTTTTGCATCGTCAATCATAGCAGAGCGTTGCTCGTCGGAGAGAGGTGTTGTGAGTTTCTCTTCTAAATTGTCATAACCTAAAAGGCTCTTTTTGATTTTCTTTTGTTTGGAATTTTCGTATCCGAATATTCCATTCTCTTCATTGGTGTTCAGCATAATTGTTTTTATTTTTTATTTGAAACTTTGAATGGTGAATTGGGGTAAATGAGTTGTTTGCCGGCTTGCCCAAATTGAAGGTGGGAAAGGGTTTCTTGAATGAGATATCCTTTGCTGTTATCGGGCTGATTTGTGGCAATGGTTTGTTTGTGACCGCGCCGCCTGGCTGCACATTCCCTGTCGGCTGCAATTTGAGAGAGGCTATTTTACCTTCGTAATCGACAAGAGCATCACGATAACGTTTTTGTGCCTCTTCGTATGCAGCATTTGCAGCTGCGACACGAGATGTTCCGCCTACATTATAGCGCAAGCCTTTGCTCTGTGCCATGAGAGAGAATATGTTTTTTGTAAAGTTGGCAATAGCGGCTGCGTTGCGCCTGTTGTTGGCACGACGGGCTTCATTCTCGTAGGTTTTCAACGTGGCAAGCCAGCGTCTTTTTAACCAATTTGTTGTTTCGCTACTGTTCATTGTTATCCTCTTTTTTGTTGGTGTCATCATCTTCTCTACCCCAATTAATACCCATGAGGGCATCTTCGAGCAGATTGAACCCGTTTGAAGCACTCTGTGCCGACATGCGTTCATCAAGGGAAAGGTTGTTTAATTGCCTGTTGATAATAGACTGGCGATTCTGGAGATGTGTGGAATCGACACTGCGTTTGTATGCATCACCTTGTGCAGCGAGGTTGGTCATCACGTTATCCAGGGTATTCAGACCTTGATTATTGCGGGCTACCATATATTCGGGGGTTGCACCGTTTATTGCTGCATAGGCCCTGTTCTGTTCGTTCTGGCGACGCAAGGTCTGCTCCACCCTTTTGATTGCGGCACGAGCCGAAGAATTATTCAAATAATCGCTGAAATAATTTCTTCTGTACCAACTGTCTTCAATAGCTGCTGCACGTCTCAGCAGGCTGTCCTGTTTCTTGCGGGCATCGGAGGAGCCAAACAGCCCCTTTACACCCGAATAGAGCCCCAAGGCTCCATTTAATCCTGATAAAATTGCAAATGCACTCATAATTTTTTTTGCTGCAAAAGAAATACCGAAATGCAGGTTGCAGGTTGCTATAATACCAAAAAGAATTAATTTTCAGGATTTTAGCATTATAGCAACCTTTTTCCCGGGAAGCATATTATCTTCGCAGGCAAAGAGTAAAATTTATGGTTAGGAACAGAAAAAGCGGCTGTGTAACAATCGATGATGTACACAGCGAAACCCTCTCGCTTTTTCATCGTCTTATTCAAAGGTTGGAGAAACTTACAGCCAACTGTGAAGACCCCGGCACCATTAACCAAGCATTAAAAACCACCGCCGACTTTTTAGTTAAGCTGAACAAAGAAAAAGAGCAAGGAGACGACGGGCTTGGTGCGCTGCTGCAACAAACCTTGAAAGGTATTGAAGGAGAATGAGAGGGAAAAACAAAATGAGGCTGCTATTTTTTCGCAGCCTCATTTTGTTTTGGAGAGGAATAAAATTTATTATTTCTTTATCAATGCCCGGGAAGCAGAGATAAGTTCATTCAGCTCAAGCCCGCGGTATGATATAATGCCTTTCTCGTCTATCAGAATATAATAGGGAGATTTGTCTATTCCGTATATTGCAAGTGATGCCGTGTTCCAGCCTTTGAAATCGGAGAGCTGAAGCCCCACCGGAGATTGGCTGTTGATTGTTGCAAGCCACTGTTCACGGTTGGTATCAATAGAAATGCCTACGAATGATATTTTGCTGCCACACTCTTCGGCAAAGGTTTTGAGTTTATTCTGCTCGTCGAGTGCCTTTTTACTGTTTGAGGCCCAGAAACTGAGAATTACAGGCTTTCCACGCCCTACACAGCCCGAGAGATAATGATAATTGCCCTCACTATCGGGCAAAACTAAATCGGCATAGGGAGCTCCCACCGCATATTTTAGTACAGAGGTGTAATATCTGTGCATGTATGAGATGAGATAGTCGCTTTTGTGGGCAACGGGCAACTTCTCTATGAAGCGCAAAGCTTCATGCGGTTCCAATATATTAAAATTGGTTTTTATTATGTGAAGCCCCACGATATTATCGATGTTTCGGTCTATTGCCCGATATACAATATTACGGCTATGCATTGCTGTTACAGCCATAACTTTCTCTGCCTCATCTACCGCCTTTTCCGAGAGGTTGGGATTCTGGGCTTTTTTATCATAATATCTTTGATATAGTCTCTTCATCAAAGAAACGGAGTCGTTGTAGCGCTGCAATTCATCGTTGAGCGGGGAGCCCGACACGCGTGCATAGTCTCTTAGTACAACGACTGAGAGCGGAGAGCCATCGGCAACAACATCTATATTCCGCTCCACATTGCCTTCGGTATTATATTTTACTATGTTACATATAACCGGTGCCTCAATCGTTCCTTGCAACTCAAATGTGCTACGTTGCACCACACCGCTTGTAATATTTTGCAACGAGCCGTCGGGGCGTATGCATACAAGATGAAGGGTATCGCCGTTTGCGAGCCCCTCCTCCACGGTTCCCACGATTTGAAGATTATTCTTATTTCCACAAGCCGCAAAAAAGGCGGCAATAATGATTGAGAAAATTATTTTTTTCATTATTCTATTGATTCACACTACCCGAAACAATATCGAGCAATTCATTAGTAATAGCCTGCTGGCGACCTTTGTTATATTCAAGGACGAGCTCGCTTATGAGGTCATCGGCATTATCAGTAGCTATCTGCATCGCCATCATGCGTGCCGCATGCTCTGCTGCGGCTGAATCGAGAAGCGCGGTGAAAAGGCGCAGCTTTATTACACGCGGCAACAGGTCGGTCAATAGTTCTTCCTTGCCCGGTTCTATAATGAATTCATGAGAGACAGCACTCTCTGTGCCTGCGGTGTCTTCAATATCTATCGGCAAGAATGTTTCTCGCACCGGCAACTGCTTGGCTGCTGAGAGGAAACGGGTATAAACGAGTTCTATCTTATCATATTCACCCGTTGTAAACTGCGACATGAGTTCTGCCACCACTGCCGACACGGCAGGGTATGACACAGAGGTTGCCTGCTCCATAAGAGCCGTGTTGCAGGAGATACCCGTCTTCTTTATTGCTTCATAGACTTTTTTACCTGCCGGGAAGAGTTCCACTTTGACACCATCGGCACGATAAGCGTCTATAACCTCCTTGGCAAGCCGTATAATATTGGAATTAAAAGTGCCGCATAGGCTCGAAGAGGAAGATATCACGATTACTGCAACACTCTTAACTTCTCGCGCTGTTGCATATGGGGTTGTTATTGTTTGAGCATTATGCAGATATGCCGAAAGGATTTCATGGAGTTTCTGCTCATAGGGGCGCATACCCTCGATGGCACTTTGGGCACGACGGAGTTTTGCCGCAGAAACCAGCTTCATCGCCGAAGTTATTTTCTGCGTGGTCTTTACCGACAATATTCTCTGCTTAACCTCTTTAAGATTCATGATTCACGCTCGTTGAATGTTGATAATATTTCGTTGGCTGTCTTTTCTATGATTTGCGTTATTTCATCGTTGATTACACCCGATGCCAACACATCGAGCACTGTGGTTTTGCAGCGGGTGCGCATTATATCGAGAAACATTTCTTCAAAATCCTGTACCTTGTCGAGTGGCACTTTTGCAAGCATATTGTGCACGGCGCAATAAAGAACAGCTATTTGCTCGCCTACCGGCATGGGTGAATATTGAGGTTGAACCAATAACTGATTGGTGTGCCTGCCGCGCTCTATCACCATCATTGTTACAGGGTCCATATCACTGCCAAATTTTGCAAAAGCCTCTAACTCGCGGAACTGCGCCTGATCTATCTTCAACGTTCCGGCAACCTTTTTCATGGATTTTATTTGAGCGTTTCCGCCCACGCGCGACACTGAGATTCCCACATTCACCGCCGGACGGAAGCCCTGATTGAAGAGGTCGCTTTCAAGATATATCTGCCCATCGGTAATAGATATTACGTTTGTGGGTATATAGGCAGAGACATCACCGGCCTGCGTCTCTATAATGGGAAGTGCTGTGAGAGAACCGCCACCCTTCACCCGCCCGATGAGAGAGGGAGGGAGGTCGTTCATATGTTCTGCAACGTCCTGCTGGTTTATTATTTTGGCTGCGCGTTCAAGCAAGCGCGAGTGCAGATAAAAGACATCGCCGGGATAAGCCTCGCGCCCTGAAGGGCGACGCAGGATAAGCGATACTTCGCGATAAGCAACGGCCTGTTTGGAAAGGTCGTCATAGACAACAAGAGCATGCCTGCCCGTATCGCGGAAATACTCACCAATGGCAGCACCTGCCATTGGTGCATAATATTGCATTGCAGCGGTGTCTGCCGCCGTGGCAACAACCACAATGGTATAATCTAACGCTCCATGCTCGCGCAAGATATTCACGATGGAAGCAACAGTGGAACCTTTCTGCCCTATTGCCACATATATACAATAGACCGGATTACCGGCTTCATAGTTGGCACGCTGGTTTATTATGGTATCTATTGCTATGGCTGTTTTACCCGTTTGACGGTCCCCTATTATGAGCTCGCGCTGACCGCGACCAATGGGAATCATGGAGTCTATCGATTTAAGACCGGTTTGCAACGGCTCTGTTACAGGCTGACGAAAGATTACACCGGGAGCCTTGCGGTCGAGCGGCATTTCAAACAGTTCTCCTTCAATACTGCCTTTTCCATCAAGAGGCTCGCCAAGGGGAGTTATGACACGCCCAAGCATCTGTTCGCCAACATTAAGCGAAGCTATGCGTCCCGTGCGCTTAACCGTCATACCCTCTTTTATCTTATCGGTGGGGCCTAATAATATAGCACCCACATTATCCTCTTCGAGATTCATGACAATGGCCATTATGCCATTGTCAAACTCAAGAAGTTCATCGGCTTCGGCATTATTCAAACCATAGATGCGCACCACGCCATCGCTCACTTGCAACACCGTGCCCACTTCATCATATTTTGCATTGTTACCGATACCTCTCAGCTGTTCGAGCAACACTGCCGATACTTCACTTGGTTTGATACTCATTATACTATCTTCTTATTTAATTTTACCAATTTCTTTCTAATTTCGGCAAGCTGGCTTTTGACGCTTGCATCGTAACGGGCCGAAAAAGCCTCGCAAAGAAAACCTCCTATGATTGACTCATCTACCACTGAATCCATCTCCACGGTTACATTCTCTTCTGTCCTGACAAGATTCTCCACTTTTTGCAGGAAGGATTCGGGCATGGGTGCAGCAGTAGTAATTTTTATTGCAACCACTCTGTTTTTCCGACGGTACACTCCTATATATGCGTAGGCTATATAAAGCAGTATATCCTCGCGACCGTGTTTGACAACGAGGGTAATAAAATTCTCGAAAACAGGCGACGAGGTTACTGCCGAACAGATGAGGGAGATTTTCTGCCGGAGGGATAGCGACGGATTTTTAAGAACAACAGGCAGTTCTTTAACACGGAGCAAGGCATCTTTCAGCTGCGACATATTATCATATATTGCAGCTTGTGCATTGTGCTCCTGTGCATACTCATACAGAGCAGTGGCATATCTTTTTGATATTACTCCTATGTTCATTGTCTGTTCTGTCTCTCGGCTACAGCCTCATCAATCAATTTGTTTGCATAACTCTGCTGTTCGTCATCACTCGACAACTCTTTGCGCAATATCTTTTCGGCAATTGAGATAGAGAGTTCTGCGACGCTGTTGCGTATCTCCTGCAACGCCTCTTCCTTTTCCTGTTCTATAAGCCGTTTTGCCTCGGCAAGCATCTTATTCCCCTCTGCTTCAGCCTTTTCGCGCGCTTCCTTTATGAGTTGTTCACGCGTGGTTGCAGCTTGGCGCAGAATTTCAGCCTGTTCCTCGCGTGCAGCACTCAAAATAGCCTCGCTCTCCTCTTTTATACCGGCTATCCTTGCATTTGCTTCTTTGGCACTCTTCAATGATTCATCAATGAAACGTTTGCGTTCATCTATCATTGAGGTTATTGCAGGGAAACCATATTTGGCAAGAATAAAAAAGACTATTCCGAATGCTACAAGCATCCAGAAGAGAAGACCTGCATCGGGTAATAAGATTGACATCGGGAAACTGTTTTTACAATAATATTACAAGGATTGACACAAGGATGGCAAACATGGCAACACCCTCGATGAGAGCCGCGGCAAGAATCATACTTGAACGAAGATCGCCGGCAGCCTCGGGCTGGCGAGCCATAGACTCCAATGCCGAAGAGGCAATGCGGCTGATACCCAAGGCTGCACCAACTACCACAATACTTGCAGCAAGTGCTGCTACTCCTTTTGAAAGGCTCACGCCAAGAGCCGCCTGCATAATAATTGACATAAACATAATCTCTATTTTTATTTAGTTAATAATTTATTTTTGTTCTACTTTGTTTTCATCGCCATGATGCCAGGGCTGGACAAGACCGATGAATACAGCCGATAACATTGTAAACACAAATGCCTGTATAAATGCCACCAATATCTCCAATAAATTCATAAAGACGGAAAACATTACCGAAATTACCGTCATTGCACTACCCAGGTATTTATTTACCGCCATTGTGATGAATATGAGGCATACAAAAACCAACAACGCTGTGTGCCCGGCAAATATATTGGCAAAAAGACGGATGGTGAGAGCCACCGGTTTTATCACGATACCGAAAAGTTCTATAAAAGGCATCAATGGGACGGGCAGCTTCAGCCACACAGGGACATCGGGCCAGAGAATCTCCTTCCAATACTCTTTGTTGCCAAAGAGATTCACAGCAATAAAGGTGCAGAATGCTAGTGCCAAGGTTACTGCTATGTTTCCCGTCACGTTTGCGCCACCCGGAAATATGGGCACAAGCCCCATGAGGTTACTCAGCAAAATAAAGAAGAATACTGTGAGCAGATAAGGGGTGAAACGAGCAGATTTGCTGCCGATATTGGGTTTTATAACATCGTCAATAACCATTGTTATAAGCATCTCCATTGCTCCCACAAAACCACGGGGCGCAGCATCGCTGCTGCTACACCGTTTGTACCAACGAGCTGTGCACAGCACTATAATCACAAGCAACAAAGAATTAAAAAATATTGCCAGCACATTCTTTGTTATTGATATATCGAGCAATGGGCGCGCAATGCTGCCATCGGCTTTCTGTTCTACAATTTTTCCTTCGTGTGCACCCTCTTTTGCTATACTGAAACCACGATGTGTCTCATTATGATGAAAAACATCGGAGGAGAAGATCTCCCACCCCTCGCGCTCGCTATACAAGATGACAGGCAGCGATATTGTTATATGTTTGTCTCCTATGGTGGTGATGTGCCATTCGTATGAATCTTTCAAATGTTCGAATATGGTTTTTGCTGCATCAAATGAGGCATTGCCTGCCGACGCCGACAACTTCAAAGGAGCCTGCGACAATAATATAATAAGTATGCAATATACAACCCTCATCATTTTTTTCTTTTTATGTGTTTCTTCACATATATACTATATGCACACTCGGGAAACAGCAGCAACAGATAATATACTATAAAATTAAACACTATGCTCACCACATGTTGGCGCATAAAAAATGCCAATGTTGTTATGAAGAGCATCGAAAGAAACATCTTTATTGCCTTCAAGCCGATGAGCTGTTTGGTAAACTCCACGGCACTCATGGGTTGATGGACAAAAAATGAAGCCACGATATAAAACAGCCAGAAATAGAGAGGTATAAACAGATACCCCTTAAAGGTGTATTGCGGGAAGAGTGTGCGCATAAAAACCTCCCCTACAAAAGTCATAAAGAGCAGTATTGCTGTTATAATTATCGTTGTTTTCAAATATCTGTTCATCATAAAAAAAATCAAACCTCAACACAAGCTGTTGCAACATTATCTTTAACCTCCACAAAACCACCAAGAATGGCAACGCTTCCCTCTTCTGTGCCGCGCCAGCTGATGACACCTTTTTGCAAAGTGGAGATTATGGGAGCATGATTGCAGAGCACCACAAAAGGAGCCTTGCTGCCGGGGAACAACACTTGTGTAACCTCACCGGCAAAGAGAGACCTTTCGGGGGAGAGTATATTAAGTTTAAGACTATTGCTTGCCATCATACATCATTTAATTTCTTCCAACATCTTCTTGCCCTTCTCTATCGCTTCCTCTATTGTACCTACATTGAGGAAAGCCTGTTCGGGCAAATAATCGACCTCTCCATCAAGAATCATATTAAACCCTTTTATGGTATCTTCTATAGACACCATCACGCCTTTTACGCCTGTAAATTGCTCGGCAACAGTAAATGGCTGCGAGAGGAAACGCTGCACACGCCTTGCACGATTGACCGTTGTGCGGTCTTCATCGGACAACTCTTCCATTCCCAGAATGGATATTATATCCTGCAACTCCTTATTGCGCTGGAGTATCTGTTTTACACGCTGGGCTGTTTCGTAATGTTCTTTGCCCACGATGTTTGCATCGAGTATGCGTGATGTGGAATCGAGCGGATCGACAGCGGGATATATACCTAATTCTGCAATCTTGCGACTGAGCACTGTGGTTGCGTCAAGGTGTGTAAACGTGGTTGCCGGCGCAGGGTCGGTGAGGTCATCGGCAGGAACATACACCGCCTGCACTGATGTGATGGAGCCGTGTATTGTGGAGGCTATACGCTCCTGCAAAGCACCCATCTCGCTCGCCAATGTGGGCTGATATCCCACGGAACCCGGCATGCGCCCCAAGAGCGCCGAAACCTCGGAACCGGCTTGTGTGAAACGGAATATATTATCTATAAAGAATAGTATATCGTTTCTTTTACCCTCGGCTGCACCTGCGTCGCGGAAGGACTCGGCAATGGTGAGCCCCGACAGGGCCACTGATGCACGGGCACCGGGAGGTTCATTCATCTGCCCATAGACAAGGGTTGCCTGCGATTTTGCAACCTCATCATAATCTATCTTAGAAATATCCCACTCACCTTTTTCAAGTCCTTTCTTAAACTCCTCGCCATACCTCACCACATTGGACTCTATCATCTCCCGCAACAGGTCGTTTCCCTCACGGGTGCGCTCACCCACACCGGCAAAGACAGAGTAGCCATCGTGTCCCTTGGCTATATTATTTATAAGTTCCATGATGAGCACGGTTTTTCCAACACCGGCACCACCGAAAAGACCTATTTTTCCTCCCTTGCAATATGGCTCCAAAAGGTCTATTACCTTAATTCCGGTATAAAGGACCTCTTGCACGGTGGATAGTTCTTCAAATTTTGGAGCTTCGCGATGAATAGGATACGCTCCCGAATGGTCGAGCTCGCGCATTCCATCTATTGAAGCACCCACGACGTTCATCATGCGTCCTTTTATCTGCTCACCCACGGGCATTGTTATAGGTGCACCTGTTGCCACTACCGGCATATTGCGCGACAAACCGGCTGTCCGATCCATTGCCACCGTGCGCACTGTCTCATCACCTATATGTTGCTGAACTTCGAGTGTGAGTTCACGCCCATCGCGGCATTTAACGGTCAGAGCCTCATGTATCGCAGGCAAAAGGACTTTGCCATTAACATCTTGGGAACTGAACGTAACATCTATGACAGCTCCGACAATTTGTGATATACGACCTATATTTTGCGACATCTTTATTTAAGTTTCATTTATTTGATATGTTGTACCACAATACCTATATTATATAACAAATATAGAAACGGATATGTTGTATTTATCTGTTTGGGGCATTCGCCGGAAACTGTTTCACTAAGGTGTACGGTTTACCGCCCCAAAACCTATATTCACGATTATTGCAAAGATATTAAAATTTTTGAAAATTCCTAATATCATACCTGCTCTATATTGTACTTTATCCCGGAATACGATAACAAAGATAGCACAAAACAGGACAGACAGGCTGTCCACTTTTATAGCAAAAGATTCTTTTATACATACATCAGCAGCAAGACGCGCATGCGCGTCTTGCTGCTGATGATTAATTTATAAAGGGTTAAATTACAATCTTTCTATCCTGTTTACCACATGAAACATTGCACAAATATCCTTCTTGTTTATTTTGAAAGCCGGATAGTTGGGAGAAACGCACCACATTACGCTACTGTCTTTTTCATCGGTGTGGCAGCGTTTTATCATGCGGGACTCGTTGGTAACAATCATATAGATTTTTTCAGGGTCAATCTCACGCAAAGACTCCACACGATTCACACCCACAATATCGCCCGAATGTATTTCGGGTTCCATTGAGGTTCCCGAAACGGGGAAATAGAACTGCGCCGCCCAATTAGGCATGGATATATATCCGGTGGGTTTCTCGGTAGAAGGGTCAAAAGCATCTTTCTGCCCTGCTGTTACGGGAAGATTGCTATAAAAAGGAGATGCATCGTTAATAGCCTCAACAGCATCGGGGTCTTGTATCATCTCACCTTGTCCAAGAAGCAGCCACGAGGGGGATATATCGGTATAAGTATTAAGCAGTGAATATACCAACTCCATACCCACTTTTCCATCTTCGTTCACTTGGCGATTGAGGGTACGTTGCGGAATGCCAAGCAACTTGCTCGCCCTGTTTACATTTATCTTTTTTGCCTTAAAGACACTCAAAACCCTCTCTTTCATTGTAGCTTTCATAATTATTACTTTAATAGATTTCCCGACAATAGCCGAAGCCGTTATTTAGACACATTACAAAATAGTCATTTTTTGCTAATTTAGTTAATTTTACAACCTTTTTAATAAAATTAGAATTATATTTGCAGCCACTAACGGCTACAAAGGAATAATCAGACAGCAAGCAACGTAAATACAAAGCAAAAACAGGCTATTTTCCAAATGCCGTGGCAAACATAATACAATTATAAGAAAACACAAAGAAATTTATAACAGATTTTACAATGAGAAGTAGAAACATTTCAAAAACAAGGCTTTTCTGCGATTATATTGCAGAAAAATTTTTAGAATGGACAGAATATTTGTCATATCTGTTCATAAAGAGAAACGAGTGGACAAGCAATCTCACCGAGAGTTATGAGATATACAAAAGACACAGGCACAAACCATTTGTCGAGGACTTTCTCAGAGAAAGAGAGAAATTGATGAAGATTAACAGATATAAGATGGAGATAAATGAGATAGAGGAAGATTGCGACGAAGAGACGATTGGCAGAGTGCTGTTGCGGCGCAAAAAAAAGATTATAAGCCGGGCTACACTTAAAACCAAAAAGAAGGACAACGAGAACTGCAAACTGATATATTGGTTATTTGAAACAGAAAACAGGAAATAATATGAGAACAACGACATTGATGACAATTCAATTTTTAAGCCTTATACTTATGATTGGAAGCGCAGAAGAACTATTGTGCAAGGCTGTGCCCAGCATATTGTTTATTGCATCGTTTGCAACATTCGCGGCATGCAGTATTTATATCAGCAGGCACGAAAAGGAGCTGATACGGGAAAACAAGCGTCGATACAAAAGAGTGTGAACTGAAGAACATCTTTTTATTCATCTCCCCCCAAAAAGGAGGCCGGGTCAAAAGCATTTTTGGTCCGGCTTTGTTTTACTACCTGATATTTGG
>CAYRFX010000045.1:0-19798 GCA_964423665.1 uncultured Bacteroidaceae bacterium
TTCTTTTATGCCATTTAGCCGCGTTACCTGCATTATCTATGGTATTTCTTATATTCACAATTCAGGCATTAATTATTTCACGAAGTGACTGAGGGGGAGTAACGGCATGTAATCAGATATGTAAAAAGAGGGCGATTGGTTTGGACGATGCGGTTACCTTTTCTTCGTTACTACATTATATAATGAAAACTATTTTTACGACAATCAGGAATTTCAACATTATGAGGAAAACTATGGAATAATAACCGTTTTAACCAATACACTACTATGGATAGTCCCGTAAAAGTTGGTAACACCAACCTTTACACTGCGGTAATCTCTCCTGCAATGTTGCAACCCATGAGCCTGCGCACCTCCTCTGTGGGCAAGCCCTTTCCCAGCAGATACATCAGCTTGGTGAGTGCAGCTTCCACGGTGCTGTCGTTGCCACTCACTACACCGGCTTCTATTAGTTGCCTGCCTGTTTCGTAGCGTTCCATCTCTACGTTGCCTCCTGCGCATTGTGTTATGTTTACCACGATTTTACCCTCTTCATTTGCTTTCTTCAGCTCCTCTATCAGCCACGTTGCCTGCGGGGCATTTCCTGCACCAAACGTGCGGAATATTACTCCCTTTATCTCTTTGCTGCGCAAAACTGCTTTTACAACATCTTCTTTAATGCCGGGGAATAGTGAGAAGATAATAATTCCCTGCTCCATATTATAGTGGGTGCTTAGTGGCTTGTTATCTTCGTATGGTCGTATAAAGCAATGGTTGTATGTGATATTTGTACCGGCTGTGGCAAGAACTGGGTAGTTGTTCGATACAAACGCATCGAAACTATCTGCGTGGCGTTTAGTGCAGCGGTTGCCGCGTAGCAGCTTGTTTGCAAAGAATATGCATACTTCGGGGACCATTGGGGTGCCATCGTCTTTTTTTGCAGCTGCAATCTCAATGGCTGTGATTAGGTTCTCTTTTCCATCGGTGCGCAAAGCTCCTACCGGCAGCTGGCTTCCTGTAAATATCACGGGTTTCATTATATTGCCAAGCATGAAACTCATTGCCGATGCCGTAAAAGCCATGGTATCTGTGCCGTGTAACACCACAAAACCGTCGTATCTTGCATAGTTCTCCTCTATTATCTTTGCAAGCTTCTGCCATTGTACAGGGTTCATGTCCGAGGAGTCTATCGGTGGGTTGAAACTCTTTGCTTCAATATTGAGATTGAAGAGCTCTATCTCGGGTATCTGCTGCATAAGATGTTCAAAATTGAAACTTTCCAATGCACCGGTCTTTGGGCTTTGCACCATGCCGATTGTTCCCCCTGTGTATATGAGCAGTACCGAGTCTTTTTTCATATTCCTGTTATTAGAGTATTTCTTTAATCTGTAACAAATCATACACCTGATATGTGGGTGTGAACGGGAGAGTTTCCAATCCTTTGCGATTGAAGAATATTTGCTCCATGCCCACACCGGCCGCCCCGGCAATGTCTGTGTCGAACATATCGCCTATCATAATACTGTTTTCAATATCTGCGTTTGCCGTTTGCAGTGCGTGGATAAAAAGTTCGGGGTGCGGCTTGTTTATGCCGATATCGTCGGACAATATGATTTTTTTGAAGTATTTCCTTAACCCTGCTGTTTGCATTTTGTGCTCTTGCAGCTCCTTAAATCCGTTTGACAGAATATAAAGGTTATACTTAGGGAAAAGATAGTCGAGCAGTTCAATGGCTCCCTCAACAACTTTGTTTTTGGTGGGGATGCGTGTCAATGCTTCGTGGCAGAAGGTGTCTGCAAGCTCCTGGTTATCTATTCCCACCATGCGCAAAGGGTAGCTGAACCGGTCGCAGTTCAGCTGTGCTTTGGTTATTCTGCCCTCCCCGTATAGCTTCCATAAATCGAGATTGTGTGGCTCGTATAGCGACATGAAGTGATTGAACGAATTAAAGAAACGTTCATATCCCAGCAGTTTATAACTCTCTTCAAATGCCTCGCGTGAAGCCGCCTTGAAGTCGTAAATGGTGTCATCAAGGTCGATGAAGATATTTTTATATTCTTTCTGCATACCCCGGTTATCTCACCTGAATTACAAGGTATCTGCTTGAGCTCCAAAAGTCCTCGGGGGCGGTGATGTTGAGAACATACTGCTTGTCTGCGTTACGCTCAAGCGTGTAGCTGCCATCCGGGTGGTTGGTAAGCAGTTTCGCTTTTCTGGCATGCGTGTTTATGGTGGTAAGTTCGCGCTTGTCTGCCTTTGTGAAATACTTGAAGTTGATATCCTTTTCACGCATCACCTCGCCGTTGCTTAATATGTTCTGCTCCTTTAACTCGCTTTTTGTACCAATGGCATACCACACATTGTTTATCTCCTGCTCTTGTTCTATGAGACGCAACTCCTGCCCGGTGTTGGCGCGTGTGAGGTCGGCAATAATGCTGTCGAGCTTGTTTATGTGAATATCTTTGTTGGCGAGAGCCTGTGCCATTGCTCCAAGCTCCTTGCTTTTTTCTATGAGTTGCTTCTCGAGGTTGGCGACTTTTATTTTCAGTTCTTTTGACGCTTGGTTATTGCTTGTTATCTGTTTTTTAAGCTTCTCTATCTCCTCTTTGTTCTTTGCAAGAGTATATGTAATAGCCTCAATATCACTCTTGATTACATCGGAATATGCAACCTCGCTTGTTGCGCTGTTTGAGCTTATACGCCCCTGTATCTCGTTTATCTTTTTGAATCCGGCCTCAATAATGTTCATCGTGCCCAAGAGGTCGGTGATTGTAGCATCTTTCTCTGCAAGAACTGCTTTTAATGAGTCGTTGCTCTCTTGCAAATGAGTGCGACCACCGTAGTTGCAACTTGTAAGTATGGCTGTTGCTGCCAATAGTGAAATAAACAGCTTTTTCATAATGGTAGGAATTTATTTAATCTGTTTCTATATATTTTATATAATAACAAAACCGAATGGTAAAAGATGTGGTTACTCTTTTTCTTTGCTCTCTTTCTCATCGGCACCGCCCACAAGGAGCACAAATTCACCGCGAGGCTCATTCTTTGTAAAATGTTCTATAAGCTCACCCAGCGTGCCACGCACACACTCTTCGTGTATCTTTGATATTTCGCGAACTGCTGCAGCCAGCCTCTCGCCACCAAAAACTTCGGATAGCTGTGTTAGTGTCTTGAGCACGCGGTAGGGCGATTCATAGAAAATTATGGTGCGTTGTTCGTCTTTTAAGAAGTTAAGGCGCGTTTGTCGTCCCTTCTTTTGTGGCAGGAACCCTTCAAACACAAATTTCTCCGATGGCAGAGCCGAACTCACGAGTGCCGGTACAAAAGCGGTGGCACCCGGCAGGCATTGCACATCAACACCATTTTTCACGCACTCACGCACAAGCAGGAACCCCGGGTCCGATATTGCCGGTGTACCGGCATCGGATACAAGTGCAACGTGGTGCTCGCTGTTTTGTATGCGTTCCACAAGAGGCTTCACCGTCTGGTGTTCGTTGAACTTATGGTGCGAATACATTGGCACCTGAATGTCGAGGTGTTTAAGTAGCTTGCCCGATGTGCGAGTGTCCTCGGCAAGAACAAAATCTGCCTCTTTCAGTATTCTGATAGCTCTAAGTGTGATATCTTCCAAGTTCCCCACAGGTGTGGGGACAATATATAACATGCCCATAATATAGTTATCTTCTGTTTCTTTATGCGAAAATAAATATAAATAAGCATAAAGCAATACCATTTTATCCTATTTTTAACATTTTAATCGTTTCTTAATAAACGGCAGTGTCATTGTTAAAGAATATTTCACCTGTTGATAACTTGTCGGGCGCAACTTTTGTTTTTGTGCACTCTTTCGCTATCTTCGCAGAGTAACAAAAAAAGAAACAGGAAAACACAAAATAATGAACCGATTTTCAGAATTTAATCAGATGGAGACGGCGCGCAGGGGGCGCATAGAAGTTATTTGCGGCTCAATGTTCTCGGGAAAGACCGAGGAACTCATACGTCGCTTGAAACGAGCAAATTTTGCACGTCAGAAGGTGGAGATTTTCAAACCTGCGATTGATACACGTTACTCCGAGGAGGAGGTGGTGTCGCACGATAGTAATCACATTCTCTCCACCCCCATTCAATCGTCGGCAAGCATCTTGCTGCTTGCAACAGATGTTGATGTCGTGGGTATTGACGAGGCGCAGTTCTTTGACGAGGGGCTGGTTGAAGTATGTAACGAGCTTGCACGCCGTGGCACGCGCGTAATCATTGCAGGTCTCGATATGGACTTCCGTTGCACGCCTTTTGGTCCCATGCCGGCTCTAATGTCCATTGCAGATGAGGTAACAAAGGTGCACGCCATCTGTGTGCGATGCGGCAATCTTGCTTATGTGTCGCATCGCAAGGTTGCCGGTGAAAAGCAGGTGATGCTTGGCGAGATGACCGAGTATGAGCCGCTGTGTCGCGAGTGCTATTATGCAGCACTCGCCGAGGCGGAGAGTGCCGGCAATGAGTAACAAAGTAAAGATTAAATAAAGAAACAGAGTGATGCTCACCGAGCATCACTCTGTTTCTTTATTTGTTGGGATTCCCCACGCGCCCCATAAATAGAATGGTGCCGCTTGAATTTTCTCTTATTGCAAAGATAAACGGGCGGTTCAGCCTTATGCGTTTCTCCTTTTCGGGTGGAGGCGGAATGAAACCGCATCTCATTATTGCTGTTGCACCGGCTGCTTCAACGCCAGTTTCGTCAATTGAGATATAGTTCTTCTGTGTAATATTGTCGATAGAGAGTTCAGTGTCGGAAATGCCGCCGAAATCAGCCTTCTCGGTAAAGGCAGTCTTTATACCCATCTCTTTTAGTATGGGCATGATATTCGTGCCGAACTCAATTTTGAACTTTGGAACCTCTATTTCAAAATAATACTTTTTACCATTTACAAAGTCGTTATTGCACACCAGTGCAATTCTTTCGATAGCGGCATCTATCGATACGCCTTTGCGCGGCAGTATAAAGAACATAGAATATTTTAAGTTTTCAAACACCCTTGCGGTTGCCTGCATAAAATCATCTTCGTAGTAGTGGGCAAAGCAGGCATTCTTCATCATATCCACATATATGGTTTCGCCGTCTGCCTTCTTGAACTTCTGCTTCCTTGTGTTTTTTTTTGTAAAAGGGAATACCCACTGCCCCTTGAACCATAGGGCATTTACAATTGCCATCTGCGATGTGCCTGGCAAGTGGTCGATGATATTGTTTATCCTTCCATTGGTCTCTCTGCTGCACCAACGATTTATTTCCTCGGTGGCGGTGGACAATTCAGTGCTGTTCACCGTGGCATTAAAAAACTTTCCGCTTGTGCTCCTGAATAGCTCATTTACATCTATCTTCTTGTCAATCCATATGGAGTTGGCAATATTCACCTGCATGTACTTGTCGTTATCTTTTCCCATTTTTTCAATGCCTGCGTGCAGCATACCATTGAACGCCTCCCTGCTTTTGTATGCGGTAGGGTGGCCCAGGGTAGTATAAATTTCTTTGGCTGTTTTACCCTCGGCTCCGTTTGCGCTCATTGCCAGTGCCCACATTGCGCTTGCGGGTGATATACAGAAATTTTCCTCCTCGATAGTGCTGTTTGCTGTTTTAAGAAAAGCCGTTGCAAAGCTATTATTGTGCGACGTAATCACTGTTGCATTATCCGCTACTACTGTTGTTGCAATTAAAAACACTGCTGCCAATCCAATAATTCTTTTCATATGCTATTTTATTTGTGTTAATACTAATTTGAGATTCTCGGTGGTAAATTCTCCGCCAATAAGACACACATTTGCGCTTGTTGGCACCGCTTTTTGTGTTTCTGTGTCAATCTCGCTCTGGGTGATAATTAAGAGCAACGAACTCATTTCGCGGCACTCCTCGTCTCCGTATTTCCCGAACAGATAGAGCCGTTTGCCTGCCTTGCTGCTCACCACGATGGACTTGTAGCCATATTGCTTGTAAATACTGGTGGCAAGTTCTTCGGCACCGCGAATCAAATCAAACTCCTGCGGTGTATCGTTCGATTTTATATTTACACTTCTTATAAAATCTATATTCTTGCGCAGTTCTCCCAATTTTAATCCCTGCACTCTTTCGTGTCCGTCTGTCATTGAAATCATCATCTCGGAGATAAAAAAGTAATCAACATTTGGTGATATTACTTGAGAAGCGTGGTTTAGATAATTGCCAACATCGTACCTATTCTCTTCTGCGCTTGCATTTGTTGTAAATGCAAGCATTAATATTGCGATGAAAAATTTAGTTCTCATATCTATGCCTGTTTTATATGATTATTTGAATATATCCTCGCTGAGGTGGCTTCCTATAGCAGCCTGTAGGTTACCTACCTTTGCCGCGGTCTCTTTTTCACCCTCTATTCCGCAGTTAAGTGCTTCTGCAAAAAGTGCAAGAGTTTCGTCTATGTGAACAGCTGCCACTTTGGGGTCGCTGAACGTCTCTTCGGGCTTTGTCTCGCCGGTGTTCATCAAGCAGATGAGTGCTATTGCTGCTGCGGCGGCTGACAGGGCGTACCACACCATTTTGGGTATAGCAAGAAAATCCCTTTTTGCCTCATCGCGCTCCTTTTCGGCAGGCAGTATCTGCGATTCAGTTTTGTCTGCTGCTTGGTCTATCAGGAGCGAAAGTCTCTCTTCAAACCCTGCGGGGGTCTTGCTCTCCTGTGGCAGCAATGCCAGCAGCAGTTCTCTGTCGGCATCGTGCTTGCCGGCAGGTATCTCCTCTTGCAGCATGCGGCGCAGTTCATGTTCCTCTTCTATGGTTGTATCTCCATTAAAAAATTTTTCTTTTAATTTATTTATATCCATAGTGTAATTATTTGTAAAATTCCTTCAGCTGTTGTCTCACCCTTCAAAGTATGGTGCGTATGTTTGTGGCACTTAACCCCGTAATCTTCTCTATCTCCTCGGTGCCGGCACCCTCCATGCGCATGAGCATCACCCTCTGCTGTATATCGGGCAATCGGCTTATAAAAAGTCTTGCAAAGTTCTCAAAATCGGTAATCTCATAAATATTGTTCTGTTCATCGGGAATATCCTCGTCCTGCTCCTCGTAGTGTTGTCTTGATATTTTCCTCCACCTGTCGTTGCAGATGTTTGCAAGAATAGTAGAGCAATAGGCTTTTTTATCTTTTATATTATGCAACTCTTCGCGTTGCTCCCAGAGTCTAAGATAGAGAACTTGCACCGCATCTTCCGCCTCCTCGCGGTTGCCCAGCAGTCTCATTGCCTGGGAGTATAGCGAGCGGTGCATTGGTAGATATTCTTGCTTGAATAGTTCGCTGTCCATCTTATCGTGTTTGCGGTTTGTTGCGTTTTTTTGTCTTAATTATGCCTCCTATAAATGAGACGCCGAAAATTAATAAATGTCACAAAATAAAAGCATTTTTTGCGTTTTTTTTGCACAAAATCTGAAATTTATTTGTTCGGGCTCTAAAAAAACGGTTCATCGTCGCAAAATTAAAAAACAATGTTTATATTAGCAGAAATAAAATAAAGACGATGAAATATCAAGAAGTATCGCTCGGACGTTTCCTGCACATCTTGCTGGTGCTCATAGTGGTAACAATATCCTATTTTGTGCTGAACAGTCTCAGCAGCGTGCTGTTGCCCTTTGCCGTGGCATGGCTGCTTGCCTATCTTCTGCACCCCATGGTCTGTTTCGTGCAGAACAGATTGCGTTTCAAATATCGCATGCTCTCAATTATAGCTGTGCTCCTTTTTGTCCTGTTGCTTGTTCTGGCATCGTTTATGCTTATTATTCCCTCAATGATAAGCGAATTTGCACAGTTCAAGAATATTGCAGTGGAGTTTCTCGGCGACAATATAATAAACCCCACAATTCCGCCCATTGTAGTAGATTTTATACGGGATTTTGCACGCGAGGAGGGAGTGCAGGGGCTTTTGAATAGTACAGGAGCGCAGGATATTATTCAGGAAATTGTTCATCGTGCACAGCTGCTGCTTATTGGCACGGTTAATGTGGTAGCGCAGCTCTTTGCTGCATTCATTACTCTCTTGTATATATTTTTCATACTGCTCGATTATGAACGCCTCAGTGAAGAGTGGCCTCTGTATCTGCCCGTGCGCTGGCGTAATATGGCAACAAAGCTTTCAAGCGACCTTGTAAACGGAATGAACCAATATTTTCGCGGTCAGGCACTTGTGGCGTTGTCTGTGGGTATTCTCTTCTCCATAGGCTTTGTAATAATCGATTTTCCCATAGCCATAGGCTTCGGCCTTTTTATAGGGTTGCTCAACCTTGTACCCTATCTGCAAATAGTTTCACTTCTTCCCATGGTGATACTTTCAATGCTCAAAGCAGCAAACACAGGCGATAATTTCTGGATAGTATTATTCTCGGCACTTGCGGTGCTTTGTGTTGTGCAGCTCATACAAGATCTCTTTATCGTACCTTTTATAATGGAACGCAGAATGAATCTTCACCCGGCGGTCATTCTCCTCTCCCTCTCAGTTTGGGGCAAACTGTTGGGTATATTGGGAATGATTGTCGCACTGCCACTGACAACACTCTTGCTTGGCTATCTCAAACGTTACCATGAATTAAACAGCGAGATGTCCGGCGATTATGAAAACCCTATAGAAAAAGTTGTTGATTCCGCCACTTTCTCTTCCTCAACAGGGAATACAGGGGCGGTGGAGCAGGAAAAGGAGGAAAAAACGCTTGAAAAGTAAAAAAAAACGCCAGGAATGTTTGCGAAACAAAAAAAAATGCATACCTTTGCACTCGCTTAACGGCAATTAGGTAGATTCGCTAGCTCAGCAGGTAGAGCACATCCCTTTTAAGGATGGGGTCCTGGGTTCGAGCCCCAGGCGAATCACTGAAACGAGGAAGGCAGTGCTTTCCTCGTTTTGTTTTTTATAATGTTTGCCGATGGTGCGGAGTGTGTACTCCATAAAGAAAGAAATATAAATACGACTCAAAATATGAAAGAACTTAAATGTCCCAAATGTGGTAATCTGTTTACAGTAGATGAAGCCGATTATGCATCAATAGTGAGCCAGGTGAAAAATGCCGAGTTTGATGCAGAGATAGAGCGCAGAATGGGCGAGATTGATTCTCGCCACAAGGCAGAGCAGGAACTGGTCGCAGCAAAGGCGGCGCAGCAGTATCAGCAGGAACTTGCGAAAAAAGAGCTTGAGATAGGCGCAAAAGAGGCAGAAATCGGGCGTATTAAGGGTGAGAAAGAGAGTGAGATTTCTCTGCTCAACAGCCGCTTGCAGAGCATTGAGGCGCAAAAGGAGTCGGAGAAGAATATTGCACTTGCCGAGATGGAGAAGCGCATTGCCGAGCTGAACACCACACTTGTGCAATATGAAACAAAGTTGCAGGTGGCTTTGATGGAAGAGCGTAGCAAGGTGCAACAGAATATTCAGGAAAAAGATTCCGAGATTGCGCGTCTGAAGTCTGCCGCAGAGCTTGAGAAGAGCCGTGCGCAGATACACGAGGCAGAGCTCATAAAACAGCATCAGATAGAGCTGCGCAACAAGCAGGAACTTGTGGATTATTACAAGGACCTTAAAACCCGCATGAGCACCAAAATGGTGGGCGAAACCTTGGAGATACACTGTTCCACGCAGTTCAATCAACTGCTGCGTCCCATGATGCCCAATGCCTATTTTGAAAAGGACAACGATGCTGCCGATGGCACAAAGGGTGATTTTATTTTCCGCGACACGGAAGATGGGGTGGAGTATATATCCATAATGTTTGAGATGAAGAACGAGATGGATACCACAGCCACCAAGCACAAGAACGAGGATTTCTTAAAGAAACTCGACGACGACCGTCGCAAGAAGGGATGTGAGTTTGCCGTGCTTGTGTCGCTCCTGGAACCCGATAATGAACTCTATAACACCGGTATTGTAGATGTCTCATACAGATATCCCAAGATGTATGTCATTCGCCCCCAGTTCTTCATTCCTTTGATTACGTTGCTGGTGCAAACTTCAAAGAAAAGTTTGGAATATAAGAAACAGCTTATCTTGGCACAGAACAAAGAGGTTGATGTTACCAATTTTGAAAATGCCCTGCTCGATTTCCAGGACAAATTCGGGCGCAACTATCGCTTGGCAAGTGAAAAGTTCAAGACAGCCATAGACGAGATTGATAAAACCATCACACATCTCCAAAAGATAAAAGAGGCATTGCTCGGCTCCGAGAACAATCTGCGTCTTGCCAACGACAAAGCTCAAGACCTCACCATCAAGAAACTCACGCGCAACAACCCCACAATGAAACAGAAATTCAGTGAGGCGCGCGAAATTCAGGAACTGGAATAATTATTACGACAATATTTGTTGCTGGTTAATGTGTAGTTATGAGACGCTTATGTGATTTTATTGCGCGCTGGATAGGGCTTGTGGTGCTGCTCGCAGCAGTTTTTTCGCTTCTCCTTCCCGGTGTGTTCAACCGCGTGGAGATGCAGGCAATCAATCCCATGCTCGGGGTTATAATGTTTGGTATGGGGCTCACTCTCTCGCCTGCCGATTTTCGTGTGGTGCTGAGCCGTCCTGTGGATATTCTCATAGGGTGTGTGGCGCAGTTTGCGGCAATGCCGTTGCTTGCTTTGTTGCTTGTGAAGTGTTTTGCCCTGCCTGCCGACCTTGCGCTGGGGGTTATTCTTGTTGGTTGCTGCCCGGGTGGCACAGCATCAAATGTAATAACCTATCTTGCCAAGGGCGATTTGCCGCTCTCGGTGGGCATGACTGCTGTATCCACTATGCTTGCACCTTTGCTCACGCCTCTTCTCACTTTGCTGCTCGCCGGGCAGTTTGTTAATGTAGATGCAACCGGAATGCTTCTCTCTATAGTTTACGTTGTTATTGCTCCCATCTTGGGTGGTTTTCTCGTGCAGAAACTCCTGCCCCGTTTCACAAGAGTGGTGCTGCCCTATCTCCCTGCCTTCTCTTCGCTTATGATAGCCGTGGTGGTTGCAATAATAGTTTCTCACACGGCAGAAAAGTTGCTCGCCGGTGGGTTGCTCATTATTCTTGTTGTGGCGTTGCACAATGTGGGTGGTTTGCTCGCAGGCTATGCAATGAGCTCTCTTCTCCATCTTCCAATGAAGAAACGTGCGGCAATATCAATAGAGGTGGGAATGCAGAACAGCGGTCTTGCATCTTCGTTGGCAACAATGCACTTTGCCGCCTTTCCCATGGCTGCAATTCCGGGTGCAATATTCAGTGTGTGGCACAATATAAGCGGCGCAATAGTGGCACGCATATATAGTTCCCGCATTAGCGAAAAGAATAATGCTTAGTCTTTCTTTATGTAGTCGTTATACATCTTTATTGCAAACACTATTGCACTGCAGATGGTGGTGATGAGGTTGGTTATTGCTACCGACCATATAATGTCGGGCTTGTGTATGAACCCCTGCACCATAAAGCCGAAGGCTCCCACCGCCATCATCAGAAAGGCCGGCAGCGATATGCCGTCGGTGTTGCGTGTGCGTATAGTTTGAATAGCCTGTGGCAAATAGCCAAGAATCATGGCAATGCTGCCTATATATGCGCAAATTTCATAAAGTGATCCCTGTTCCATAAGATAATCTTTTTATGAATAACAAAACAGGAGCAGTTTTTGTAGTTGCTGCTCCTGTTATAATTACTCTTTTATAAGTTGCATCATAGCCCATCGGTTCTCCTCGGCACTCTTCACAAGGCGTAGCCCGTGCTTCTTTGCCTCTTCCTCAAGAACCTCAATATCTTCGGCGTAGAAACCGCTCATAAAGAGTTTTGAGCCTTTGTGCATATGTGCCGCATAGTGCTTCATGTCTGCCAGCAGAATGTTACGGTTTATGTTGGCAATGACAACATCATAGCTGTCGCTCTCTTTTATAGCTTCGGCACCTCCAAGGCGCACTTCAATATCGGGAGTGCCATTCAGCTTAATGTTTTCCAGCGCATTCTCGTATGCAAACTCGTCAATGTCTATTGCCACAACATCTTTCGCCCCGCATTTGCGGGCGAGAATAGCCAACAGAGCGGTTCCGCACCCCATGTCGAGCAGGCTTTTGCCGGCAACATCGGTAGCAAGGATTGCGCGTATCATGTGGCAGGTTGTTTGGTGGTATCCTGTGCCAAAAGCCATCTTGGGGTCTATGAGAATATCATACTTTGCTTTTGGAATATCGGTATGGAAAGTGCTGTGTATTACGCACTGGTCATCAACGATGATGGGCTGAAAGTAGTTCTTCTCCCACTCGGCGTTCCAATCCTCTCCCTCAATAAGCTCGCAAGAGTATGATATCTTGTATCCCTCCAATGGGAAACTTTTCACAGTCTCTTTAAGCTTTTCTGCGTCGAAGACACCTTGCGGGGCATATGCACTCATTCCGTTCTCTTCGGGAACAAAACTTTCAAATCCCTCATCGGCAAGCAGTGCCGCAAGAATATCGGTAGCCACCTCCTCGGCAGGCACCACGGTGAATCTCACTTTTGTATAATCGTTCATGGTTGGTTACTTTTCCTGCGAAAGTAAGAAAAATAGTCGGAATACACAACAGGCATCGGAATATTGCTCCCGATGCCTGTTGTGTTAGATATTATTATATATAAATAATAGTTTACTCTTTTACAAGGTTGAATTTTGTGGAAATTTCCTTTTGGTCGATAGCCTGCAAAACATTGAAACGCTTTTTCTGTGAGATATAGCCGGGCTTTTCACAAGTAACCTCAATCTGCACATCGCCTGCATTGTTGAGCGAAAGTCCCTTGATGTCAAAAGCCTCAGTTGTTTCATAAGGTGTGGTACCCACATAGTTCTGGTTCGAGTTCTTCACATCGGGTGTAGATGAAATTACGCGTGTAAATACATCGGCGCCTTTGGGATATGAATCGATGAACCAGCGAATAACTGTGTTCTCGAGAGAGGTGCTGCCATCGCCTGAAACTTTTTTGTTTGCCTTTGTGGCTTTTACAACCTTTTTCTCAACAACAGGCGCAGGTTTTACTTCTGCTGCCGGTTGCTCAATGGAGTAATCTCCCGATGCAAAATTGAGCGAATATGTTTTGTACTCAGGTTTCATTAGTGCACCATTGCTAAAGTCAACCGCTATACCAATTAAACCTCCAAAAATAACATTGCCACAGACTGTTCCAACAGATATTTTCTTGTTGACATCAAGCTCTGCTTTATAACCGTTTGCTGTAGCGGTAATTTTAGAAGGGTTATTCTTGCCTTTAACTTTAACAACAAACGGAAAGGTTACATTTCTGTGCTGTACGCCATCAACATCGACGTTTGCATAACCAACGTCCTGATTTGACATCAATGTTATTGGGCGTGAGGTCTTTCCTGTTAAAGTACCACAAGATGTAACTAATATTATCAAAGCAGATAATATTGCAAAGTAGGATAAAATTTTCATATGTTTTTCAAAATTAAATTACTCTTTCACAAGGTTGAATTTTGTAGAAATCTCTTTCTGGTCGATAGCCTGCAAAACATTGAAACGCTTTTTCTGTGAGATATAGCCGGGCTTTTCACAAGTAACCTCAATCTGTACATCGCCTGCATTGTTGAGCGAAAGTCCCTTGATATCGAACGCCTCTGTTGTTTCATAGGGCGTTGTGCCCACATAGTTCTGGTTCGAGTTCTTTACATCGGGTGTAGATGAAATTACGCGTGTATATACATCGGCTCCTTTGGGGTATGAATCGATGAACCAGCGAATAACAGTGTTTTCGAGAGAAGTACTGCCATCACCCGAAACTTTTTTATTTGCCTTTGCAGCTTTTGATGTGCTTGATGTTATATTAGAAACAATCCCGCTGAACATGTTTGTTGCCTGTGTAGCTGGTGTCATTTCGCAAAAAACAGCATTGGGCCACTGGCAGATATCTGTTATAGAGTATCGCCCCTTGTTATATGCCAATGTAGAATTGGACAGATTCATCGCAAAGATTTCTCCCGTGTTGTTGTCAATCAGTGAGCGTGTGGTGGAAGTGGGTTTTAATTTCACCTCTTTGCTTTTGTATCCATCCTTAGTAAAAGTGAAGGTAATGTTTTCACCTTTGTAAAGACCGAATTCATTACGAGTAGCACCGGTGTTTATCTCTATTTGCCCCGGTGTCGATTCACATACCAATTTCCCGTTCATATATACACTTGCTCCTTGGGGCATTGAATTTAATTCAACCACTATACGCTGTGTTGGTGGTGCTACATACTTAAATGTTTGACATGCAAATAATGTTACAGCTGCAATGATTACAAAACAAAATTTTATAAACTTCATATTCTTGGTAATTATGGCAACAAATGAACACCGGAGGTGCTCCTTCGGTGTTCATTTGTGTTGTGATGTTTGGTTTTTATTCGTCTTTCACAAGATTGAACTTTGTGGAAATCTCTTTCTGCTCAATAGCTTGACGCAGGTTAAAGCGCTTTTTCTGTGTCATGTAGCCCGCTTTCTCGCATGTAACCTCAATCTGTACATTGCCGGAGTTGTTGAATGTGAGTCCCTTAATATCAAAAGCCTCTGTTGTTTCATAGGGTGTGGTGCCCACATAGTTCTGGTTGGTATTCTTAACCTCGGGTGTAGATGATACTACGCGAGTAGAAACATCGGCACCTTTGGGTGAAGATTCAATGTACCAGCGAATGATTGTGCTCTCCAATGCGGTGTTGCCCTCGCCTGTAACCTGCTTGTTTGCCTCCAATGCGGGGTTAGATGCTTTCTTCAAGAAGAATGCGATGCGGTCCCAGTCAATATCTTCCAAAGCATTTGCATATGCTCGGTTGATGCTTTGTGAGGCAAGGTCGTAGTTGTTGCTGCTACCATTAATATTTGCTCTGCCAATTGCAGTTACGTTGGGATATACCAACTGACGATTGTGGTCGTGAACCTCAATGTCGAGTGCTACTGTACTGCTCCAGCCAAGCCCCGAGAGGTAGCTTAGGTTATACTCTTTTATGGTGATTGTGAGCATATAGTCGGTAGATACATCTGCGCCAAGGTTGAATCCCAATGTGCGCATATAACGTCTTGCGCTCTCTGTTACGAATGAACGCACCTCGGGCTCTGCTGTAACAGTAGGCATGTAAACAGCGCTCGCATCGAATTTTTGCAAAATGCGGTCAGTAGATCTGCCGTCTTTTACGTTCATTCTTATTCCATAATCAAGGTTTACATATTTATTGGGGGTAGGATTGCCTACAAGTCCTAAATAGACTGTGCCGTTTGCAGGAACCTCTGCTTGAAAACCTTTGCTTGTGACGCATGCTGCAAGAGCGAGGGTGATAATGCTGATAAAAAGAAATTTAATGTGTTTCATATTTTGAAATTTTAGTTGTCTGTTTTCAGTTTAATAACCTTGCCGGTTACTGTTGATTTATAAACAACCACCTTTTTGCTAACCTGCTCGATGTTTGTAGATACTGTGGGCTCTATAATTCCATCGGCACCATTTTGCTGAACTGAGTTGATTAGACGGTAGATAGCTACGCGACGTGCAATCTCTTCGGGGAGGAGTAGCCCGTTATTCGTGTCGGAGTAATCTCTTGCAAGATAACCGAGCTTCATGACTCCTTCGTGCTTATTATAGGTCCAAACACCATTGTTAATTGTGTAATGCAGTTCAAACTCGCCGCTCTCGTCTTTAATCTCTACCTTGCCGGAACCAAACTCGCAGGTGATTGTTGCTTCGCTGCTAACGGTATTCAATATACGATAGTCATTTCTTTCGAGATTGAGCCCCGATAGTGCTACGGTATTCACTGTGTTTATAGCTCTTGGAATAATTTTTGGTTTCATCATTCCGCACGAGGTAAAGCATAACGCAGTGACGATGAATAGTACAAACTTCTGTACTGAGTTTTTTGTAGTTTTCATAGTTTTAGGTTTTTGTGTTTATTGTTTTGTATTATTCTTCCATTTTGCGCAAATGTACAATTAAAAGTTCTAAAATTACCCCCCGATGTTAAAAAATGTTAAATGTATTGTTGGCGATAAACTATCCCCTCCTCTGTGTTGTTTAGTCTTGTGTAACCTCAATCATTTGTAGCAATAAAAAAGTGTACCGAGACATAAAGAATCGGTACACTTTTTTAGAAATTCAAACAGCTTCTAAATATAAAAACTTCTGTGTATATTATTTCTCCTTCTTCAAGATGGTGGCGTTTATTGCCTTGTAAAGGTCTTCCTTGGGCATGAACCCTTCAACTATTGTTGGTCTGCCGTTAGCCGGCACAAAGAAAAGGGTTGGTAGCGCGCGTATGCCAAATGCTTGGGCAATCTCGTGTTCCTTGTCGGCGTTTACCTTATATATATATACCTCGCCTTTCAACTCTGCGGCAATCTCCTCGAGAATGGGTGATAGTTTGCGGCATGGTCCGCACCAGTCGGTATAAAAATCTATAATTGCCGGCTTGTCTCCCAGATATATCCATTCGTTTACATTGTTCTCATAATCCACCACCTTCTTCAAGAACTCTGCCTTGGTAAGATGTATGGTACCTTCTTCATTCTTTTGATTGCCGGCATATCCCATGGAAATACACAGGAGAAGCAGTGCTAGTGTCATCAATCTCATTTTCATATTATTGTTAGTTTGGTTAAGTTTCTTGTAATTATCCTTTGCGGCGTTTGGTAACATCAATTTTTGCAATACCACCGGTAGAAGTCTCCTTGTAGAGGCTGGGAATGTCGTGCCCGGTCTCTTTCATCACCTCCACGATGCGGTCGAAATCAATCTTGTGCTTGCCGTCCGATAACGCAGCATATGTACACGCGTCAAGCGCACGCGATGCAGCAATGGCATTGCGCTCAATGCAAGGAACCTGTACAAGCCCGCATAGAGGGTCGCATGTGAGTCCTAAGTGGTGTTCCAAGCCCATCTCTGCGGCATATTCTATCTGGTTTATGGTGCCGCCGAAGAGCTGGCATGCGGCAGCTGCTGCCATTGCGCACGCCACGCCCACTTCGCCCTGGCAACCCACATCGGCACCCGAGATTGAGGCATGCTCTTTTGCAATATTGCCAAAAAGACCTGCCGTGGCAAGGGCTCGCAATATTCGTGCTTCGCTGTTCTCGTGCGACTGTGACAGGTGATAGAGCACTGCGGGCAATACGCCGCATGAACCGCAGGTGGGTGCTGTTACTATTGTTGTTCCGCTGGCATTCTCCTCAGATGTTGCAAGGGCATAGGCATAGATTTTTGCCTTGCTTGCAACCGATGCGCTGTAAGAGCGCGATTTCAGCAGGTAGAGCCCTGCTTTGCGTTGTATGCCAAGCCCTCCGGGGAGCACTCCCTCATGCTCCAATCCTCGTCTGATGGTGCTTTGCATTGTGTGCCACACCTCGGCAAGGTAGTCCCAAATCTCGGCACCCTCGTATCGTTCCACATATTCCCAGAATGTGCAACCTGTCTCGTCGCACCAGTCCATTATCTCATGCGCGGTGGTCAGCGGGTAAATATCTGCTTCGCTCTTCTTTGTCTCTTCATTGGCAAGCTCGCCGCCACCCACGCTGTAAATTATCCATTCGTCGATGGTTTTCCCATCTTTTATACCCTCAAACTTCATTCCGTTGGGGTGGAACGCGAGAAACGTGGTGGGTTCCCACACAAGTTCAAGTGGGGCAATGGGTTCGAGTACCTCCATTATCGCCTTGTCGGTCATGTGTCCCTCGCCGGTAGCTGCCAGGCTGCCGTAGAGAGTAACACGGTAGCCGCTTACATCATGGCAACGCCCTGCAAAAATCTTTGCAGCTCTGTTGGGCCCCATCGTGTGGCTGCTCGAAGGTCCCAGACCTATCCTGAAAAGTTCTCTTAGTGATTTCATATCGTGTTATATTTTTTCTCTTTGCGAAAATAGAAATTATTCCCGAAAAACAGCGAATAAAAAATGAATAATCTTTTCAAACGAATTATAATAATATCTAAGTGAAGATGATTTTTGTTCTATCAATTTGTTATCTTCGCAAAAAGAAAAGATATTATGAAAAAGATTCTCATTACAGGCGCAAGCGGTTTTGTGGGGCAGAGTTTTGTGAGCCGCTGGGCACACGATTATATCCTGCTCACCCCTTCACATGCCGAGCTGGATATAACCAAAGAGTTCGTGGTGGATAGTTATATGATGAAGAACACCCCCGATGTGGTGCTTCATCTTGCAGCTCTTTCCAATACATGGTATTGCGAGCAACATCCCGATGAAAGCCTTCTTGTAAATGTTGTGGGTGCCGAGAATGTTGCCCGTGCGGCAGCACGCTATGGCGCAAAGTTCATCTTCTTTTCATCGGACCAGGTGTATAATGGCAACAAGGAGACGGGTGCGTTGGGCGAGAGTGTTGCAGTGTCGCCGGTAAATTGTTACGGGCGGCATAAATTGGAGGCTGAGCAGCGTATAGCAGCACTCTCTAACGATGCCGTTATGTTGCGTGCAACGTGGATGTACAATGTGCCGCAACCGGGAGCCGCTGTTCATCCCGATTTTGTAACAAATATTTTGCAGGCTGCCAAGCAGGGCAAAACCATCTCCATGCCCGTTCGTGAGCACAGGGGAATCACATGGTTGCGCTATGTAACAGAGAATCTTCCTCTCACCTTCTCGTTGCAGGGTGGGGTGTATAATTATGGTTCGGGTAATAGTGCCGATACATACGAAACGGCTTGCTGCTTCTATGAGATGCTCTATTGTGGCGATGCCTCTCGTGTAATTATCCCCGATTATGAGCGTTACTCGGCCCATGAACGCAATCTCTCCATCGATACCGATAAGATATTCCGCTCATCGGGCGGGAGCATCTGTTTCCCCTCCACAATAGACGGGCTGCGCCTGTTTGTGGAGATGAGTCGTTTCTAAAGTAAAGGGGTCACCAAAACTTATTCATCTTGGCATCGTACTCAAAGCCGGCTTGCTTTAATTTGTCTTCAAGCTCCTTGCGGTCTATGCCGAGGTCGTCGCACAGCTCGTCTAACGAGCTGTAGAAGTCGCGCAGTTTCATATTTACCGCGCTGTATAGCATCATGGGGTCTTCGGGCAGGTTCATCGGAATTCTCTTTTTACATTATGGCTACGAGCTCCATCTCAAACACAAGGGTGGAGTAGCCGGGAATGTTGCCGCACCCCTTTTTTCCATACCCTACCTCCTGTGGAATATACACAATCCAGTGGTCGCCCACCTTCATCTGGGTGAGTGCTATCTGCCAGCCGGTGATAAGTTCGCTCACTCTGAATGCCTCGGGGTAGCCGCGTTCATAGCTGCTGTCAAACACCTTGCCGTTGATGAGCGAGCCTTTGTAATGCACTGTTACCACATTTCCGCTGCGAGGGCTTCTGTCACCGTTGCCGCTTTTTAGGATTTTGCACAGCACGCCCTGTGAAATCTCGTAGAGTTCCTCCTCGCCGTTGCGCAGAGCCTCCAAGAAAGCTTCATTGCGCATTTTATATTCGTTGTTGCCTTTCTGTTTAGCCATGGTCGTTTACTTATCTTCGTTCATCAGTTGCTCCACGGCGCGACACAATTGGTCGGGGCACGATGTGGGCTTGCCGTTGCAGCTTATTCCGTTGAGACGCTCAATGACATCGGCATATTTCATTCCTTTTACAAGCTTGCTTATTCCTTGCAGGTTGCCATTGCAACCACCATAGAAAGTAACATCGGTTATTTTTCCATCTTCGCCCGATAGCTCGATGAACTGTGAGCAGGTGCCTCTTGTCCTATATAAAATTTTTGCCATATCGCTTTTGCTTATTTTAATATTTCATCGATTTGATATAATCGTTTGAAGAATAAACACTTGAAGC
>CAYRFX010000046.1:0-19678 GCA_964423665.1 uncultured Bacteroidaceae bacterium
GTCCACTATCTCATTATTTAACCACAGTTTTCCCATAATCTAATTCTATTTTAAGCGGTTAGCATTGGTTTTATAATTCGTTTCATCCACGCAGGCATCATATCTACATCTTTAACAAGAGCCTCCTTGTCAGTTTCTTTCAATACCAATTGTTGGATTATATTTAGTTCTTCTTCTCCTACATTTTCTTTTTTCAGAGCCTTGAGGGCCTGAACAAGTAGAGAAATGAGGCGAGTCCCATAACAGAAGTTCTTGGGCACACCTCGTTTTAATACTACTTTCCTATTGGATAAGTTTACAGTTCGCTCGCTCCCTGTAGTAAGATATGTGTAATTCATCGGTACTTGAGTCGATAACCCTAATGCATTCAGAGCTGTCATACCTGATGGCAATACCTCTGCATTATCTCTAGCAGCAATTGCCTGTACCACCTTATCAACTGAGGGCAGAACAACGCCGAATCGACTTTTTCTTGGTTTGGCATATATTCCATGTGCTATTTTAACAAGCACACCTTTGGTCGTCAATTCAGACAAAATACTTCCCACAAATTCCGTGTGGTATTCAGGAAAATCTGAGCGAAACAGAATGCAATTTTCAGGCATCGCTTCTATACGTTGACTAAGAGTTGTACTATCTATTGAATATTTATTAGTCATATCACCTTTGAAATTTTGATGATTTTTCAAATGCAAAGATAATAAAATGATTAAGACAAATAACAAATCGCCAAACAATTTATTAATTTACCCACAAAAAAACATATTTGAGAATGGCAGAGTTTCCTTTTTAGATCCCCATCTAAACACTAAATATTCTCTATCACGCAAGATAATCGCCCCTGTCGTAATTTATGCAATAGCCGATATTCTGCAACCGCCGTGCAAGCAGGGAGAGATGCTGCGCCGACTCGCTATCGCTGCTTTTTTTGTTATTGTATATTGAATATTTATCGCGCACATCGAGCGGCGACAGGTTGGGCATCACCACGTTGGCACCCGCCATAATACCGCGCTCCATGCCATCGGGGAGAAGGGTTGCGAGGGCTGTAGTGGCGGGTATGAGAGCTGCCGGGAAACGCAGACGCAACAGCGAAATAACCAAGATTGTGAGCTCGCCACTGCCGGCAGGCGAGATTGCAAACGGCGTGCCTGCAGCCGGTATAAACGGGCCGATACCAATCATGTGGGGTTGCAACTCGTCGAGAAAAAGAAAATCTTCGGCAAGATGTTCGAGGGACTGAGCAGGAGAGCCTATCATCATACCACTGCCCACCTGATAGCCGAGCCTTTTGAGCGAAAAAAGGCACTCCTTGCGATTTTCGAGGCTCATGCCGGCAGGGTGCAACTGCTTGTAATGGGCATCGGAGGCAGTTTCGTGACGCAGGAGATAACGCGCAGCCCCCGCCTCGCAAAAAGCTTTATATGCAGCGCTGCTGCGCTCGCCCACCGAAAGGGTTATTGCCTTTTGAGGATATTCGGCGTGAATGGTTGCAACCACATCGGTAATAAACTCATCGTTCTGCACAGGGTCCTCACCACCCTGCAACACAAAGGTGTTGAAACCAAGAGCGGCACCCTGCTCGCAACACTGCAGTATCTGCTCTTTTGAAAGGCGGTAACGCGATGCCTCTTTGTTGGCACAGCGCAAGCCGCAATAATAGCAATTATTTTTACAGTAGGAACTTATCTCCACAAGACCACGGATATACACACCCTTGCCAAACTGTTTGTCGCACACCGCACGGGCAAGATGTGCCAACCCGGCTCGCTCCTCGCCAACAGGCAAGGAGAGCAACGACACCCAATGGTGCTTTTCCATTTTTTCTCCCGAAATGAGGCGGTCTGTTATGGCAAAAAGTTCCTTTTTATTCATTTTTTTCACTTTTCTCGACAAACATTACTGCAAAAATACAAGAAACAAAGTTTTTTTAACTATTTTTACGGCAAATTTTGGAACTGCACAGATTTTATTTGAACAAACGCCTTTCATGCAGTGAAGACAGAGGCATTAAAACAGAGTTAAAATCGTATTTGAAACTATGGCATATAATAATAATGTTATGTTTGTAAGATATCGTCTTTTGGCAGAATTGGTGGCAATGTGGAAGAACGACGAGCTTGTCGAGAAGATTGACCGCCTGCCCTATTTACTCCACCCCCGTAACCAAAAGCCCCAAGGGCGTTGTTGCGTACACAAGGAGCGTGCGGTTACAAAGTACAAGACCATGGCTATGCTTGGTTTTTCAATGAAAGACGAGCAGGACGAGATGGACTCGCTGCAAAGCTATGCACAGCGCATGATGGAGAGAGAGGATATAGGCAAGGGCAAAGACATTCTGCATGTGATGGACGAGGCTTGTTCTTCTTGTATAAAGACGAACTACGAGGTATCCAACCTTTGCCGCGGCTGTGCTGCACGCCCCTGTTACACGAACTGCCCGAAAGATGCCGTTTTCTATGACAACGACGGAAAAGCACATATAGACCACGACAAATGTATAAGCTGTGGCAAGTGCCACCAGGTGTGCCCCTATCATGCAATCATATATATGCCGGTGCCCTGCGAGGAGGCTTGCCCCGTGAAAGCCATCTCAAAAGATGAGTATGGCGTGGAGCACATAGACCCCGAAAAGTGCATTTATTGCGGCAAATGCCTCAATGCCTGCCCCTTTGGTGCCATTTTTGACAAATGCGAGGTGTTTGATGTTCTAAAACGCATGCGCGGCGGCGAAAAGGTTATTGCCATGGTTGCACCTTCGGTACTTGCACAGTTCGGCTATCCCAGCGAGCAGGTTTATGGCGCGTTGAAAGCGATAGGATTCACCGACGTGATAGAGGTTGCATACGGAGCCGAGGAGACTATCCGTCGCGAGAGCGAGGAGCTGAAAGAGAAGATTGAGGAGGGAGCCGCCTTTATGACCACAAGCTGCTGCCCCGCATATGTAAACCTTGCACGCAAGCATATCCCCGACCTTGTAAAATATGTTTCATCTACAGGCTCGCCCATGCACTACACCGCAGCATATGCCAAAGAGAAATTCCCCGGTTGCGTAACCGTGTTCGTTGCACCATGCGCGTCTAAAAAGGCAGAAGGAATTGAAGATGCAAACGTTGATTTTGTGTGGACATTCCGCGAGCTCGATGCCGTTATTCAAGGAATGGGAGTGGATATTGAGACCTCTATCCCCTACACCCCTGCCGAGGCCGCTTCGAAAGATGCTCACAACTTTGCAAAGACAGCCGGTGTGTTCACAGCGGTGAAGAACTACATAGGGCAAGCCGACCTCGAAGGAACGGTTATTGCCGACCTTAACAAGAAAAACATCGCGCTCCTGCGTGCTTATGCAAAGACCGGTAAATGCCCCACCAAGATGGTTGAGGTAATGTCGTGCCCCGGTGGTTGCATCACAGGCCCATGCTCGTGCAGCGAAGGTGGCGAGGCTTCGAGAAGATTTGAGGCAGAGGTTAAACGTAAATAACGCAGGGAGGTAGCTGTTAGATGATTGAACGTCATATAATACTCGATGGAATAGACCTTGTTGGCTTTTATGGTGCAGGCAACACCCATCTGCAAATGTTGAAGAAACTGCACCCCAAATTGCGTATCGTGGCACGCGACAATGTGATTAAGGCAATTGGCGATGAGGAGGAGCTGGAACGTTTCTGCAAGGTGGTTGAGAGGCTCACAGAGTACTGCACAAAATACAACAGCTTGAGCGAGGAGGCTATAATAGATGCCGTAAACGGCAAAAAGAGCGACAAGGGAAACGACAGCAACGTTATTGTATATAACATTAACGGGAAGCCTATCTACCCGCGCAGCGAGAACCAATGCCGCTTAGTGGAAGAGTTCAAGAAGAACGATATGCTGTTTGCCGTGGGCCCCGCGGGAACAGGAAAAACATATACCGCCATAGCCCTTGCCGTGCGGGCACTCAAGAACAAGGAGATAAGAAAAATAATATTGAGCCGCCCCGCGGTGGAAGCAGGCGAAAAATTGGGATTCCTGCCGGGAGATATGCGCGACAAGATAGACCCCTATCTGCAACCACTTTACGATGCTTTGGAGGATATGATTCCCATGGCAAAGCTCAAGGAATATATGGAGATGAACGTGATTCAGATAGCACCGCTTGCCTTTATGCGCGGGCGCACACTGAACGATGCCATTGTAATACTCGACGAGGCGCAGAACACCACCCCGCAACAGATAAAGATGTTCCTCACCCGCATGGGCAGCAACACCAAGATGATTATCACCGGCGACCTCACACAGATTGACCTGCCACAACACCAGAATTCGGGACTTGTGCAGGCTACAAAAATTTTGAAAGATGTAAAAGGTATAGGGTTTGTAACGCTTGGCAAGAAGGATATTGTGCGCCACAAGTTGGTTACCCGCATTGTGGAGGCATACGAGGGTTTTGAGAAGAGACTAAAAGAAGAAAATAAAAACGATAAACAATTATAATTATGGCAAAAGCATTGACTAACACCGAGTTTCATTTTAAGAAACAAAAGAGCGTGTATCACGGCAAGGTGCGTGATGTTTATGATATTAACGACGAGAAATTGGTAATGGTGGCAACAGACCGCATCTCGGCATTCGATGTGGTGCTGCCCAAGGGCATTCCTTTCAAAGGACAGGTGCTCAACCAGATTGCAGCCACCTTCCTCGACGCAACAGCCGACATCGTTCCCAACTGGAAGCTCGCAACCCCCGACCCTATGGTTACCGTGGGAATAAAATGTGAAGGGTTCCGCGTGGAGATGATTATTCGCGGCTACCTCACAGGCAGCGCGTGGAGAGAGTACAAGAACGGTTGCCGTTCACTCTGCGGCGTTGCACTGCCCGACGGCATGCGCGAGAACGAAAAGTTCCCCACCCCCATCATCACCCCCACAACAAAAGCCGACGAGGGGCACGACGAGAATATCTCAAAAGAGGAGATTATTGCACAGGGTATTGTGAGCAAGGAGGATTATGAGCAGCTCGAAAAATACACATACGCTCTCTTTGAGCGTGGTAGCCAGATGGCAGCCGAGAAGGGGCTCATTCTTGTAGATACAAAATATGAGTTCGGCAAACGCGATGGTAAAATTTACCTCATCGACGAGATTCACACCCCCGATTCTTCGCGTTATTTCTACGCCGATGGTTATGAGGAAAAGTTCGAGAAAGGCGAGCCGCAGAAACAGCTGTCAAAAGAGTTTGTGCGCCAGTGGCTCATTGAGAACGGTTTCATGGGCCGTGAGGGCGAGCAGGTTCCCGAGATGAGCGAGGAGTATGTAAACAGCGTATCGGAGCGTTACATCGAGCTTTATGAGCACATCGTGGGCAAGCCTTTCGTTAAGGGCGACACCGACCACATTGAGGAGCGCATCGAGCAGAATATAAAGGATTATTTGGAGTGCTGAATAAGAAACTAACTTAATGCTATTCTCGGTTAGTTAATATGGTATATGGAAAAGAAAGAGTACGGAATAATTGGCTACCCCCTTGGGCAGTCGGCATCGCCGGCATTCTTCAACAAGAAATTTGCCGACGAAGGAATAAACGCCGAATACATACCGTTTGAGATTGAGTGCATTGAGGATTTGCAACAAGTTCTCAAAGAGCACCCGCAGCTGCAAGGGTTCAATGTTACAATACCTTATAAATTACAGGTGATGCGTTTCCTTGAGGGGCTGAGCCCTGCTGCTGAGGGGATACAGGCCGTGAATGTGGTAAAGATTGAACGCGATGCCGATGGCACCCCGCACCTATATGGGCACAACAGCGATGTTATAGGGTTCACCCGCTCGCTGCAACCGCTTGTCGAGGGCAAGCACACAAAAGCACTGATTTTGGGAACAGGCGGAGCGTCAAAGGCTGTTGCATACTCGCTCACCCAACTGGGCATAGAGTACATTTTTGTATCGCGCAAGGCAAGCGAGAATGCCATTGCATACGAGCAGCTCACTGCCGAGATTATGAGCACCCACACGCTCATTATCAACTGCACCCCGCTGGGCATGGTGGGGCACGGTGTGGACCAACGCCCTGCTATCCCTTATGAGATGCTGGGCAAGGGACACCTGCTCTACGATATTGTATATAACCCCGAGAACACCCTGTTCCTGCAAAAGGGAGCTGCACAAGGAACTTCCACAAAAAGCGGATATGAGATGTGGTATCTGCAAGCACTTGCATCGTGGGAGATTTGGAACGGATAGCCCCATATAACGTTGCAGGAGAGAATAGTATTATTATATTTTGAATTTGGAAATTTAAGAAGGAAGATTAAAAAGTTAGAAACCTTTGAATTTATATCGCCAATTTTTCATAGAACAAAGATGGCGAAACAATATGATTTATAATAAGAAAAATATTTTTATAAATTCAAATAGTTTCTAATATAAAGATTATATTTGCAACGCATTGGATTGTTCCGGTGCGAGACATTTGATTATTTGCTCAATCGCTCTCGAATCACCACCTCGAAATAGAAACGAGCAAAAGAATACGCAATTGAGTTTGTGCTGTATAAGCGCAGACTTAGCTATTGTGTATTCGGTTTGTGGTGAACCTGAGAGCGTTGGCGAGAGTCTGCGCTTTTTTTTGTATATAAACGTTCGCAGGCAAATTAAAAAGAGAGATGAACAAAAAAAGTTTTGTTATCGGCGAGTTTTTGCCACATGGGTAGCTAAAAGGATTACATCCCCAATACCGAATAATTAATTAACTAATAAATAATTTAACAAGATGAAACAAATTTTTAAGAAAATTGCAATTGCAATATTTATTCTTGCAATTGCAAATGTGGTTTATGCGCAGTCATGGAGTATCAACAGTAACACCGATTATGCGGCAAATTTCACCAGTATTGATGCTGCAATGGCAAGCGAGGAGGTTGTTGCCGGTGACACGCTCTATATTGGTGCCGGGTGCATTATAAATTCAGCTCAAACAATAAGCAAAGCGGTAACCGTTATAGGCACCGGCTGGGGATATATAGATTCTCCGGTGGAGCGTTCTACGATAAATGGTAATTTAACTATAAGCGCCGATGGAGCAAAGATTATAGGGTTGCATATAACAGGCAATGTATATATACGATATAGTAATATTATCATTGAAAGTTGTAAAATAGGCAATTTTATTAGTGTTGATGTCAACAGTACATTAAGCAATGTAAAAATTTTGAAATGTTTGATTAGCAATATCAGTGGTATTAATAGCAACAGCAATTACAGCACCAACTGGACTATAAAGAATTGTATTATAACATCAGGCAGTCGTGGTTGCATCAAGTTTCTCTACAATGCAACAATAGAGAACAATGTGTTATAAACACCTCAACTAAAAATGATTATGATCGTGGATTTGTAGTATATTCTCCGTTGTGTACCATAAAAAACAATATAATGATACAGACCAACGCGGGCGTGGAAGGTGGCATGTTCTATGGGAGCAGCAGCTGTGTTATTGCAAACAATGTACTCTCATGCTCTGCCGACTATAAGAGTTCTTTCCCGGGAAACACATTCCTGGGCAGCAACGACATTGCAACTGTGTTCAGTTGCACAGGTTCTGTTGAAAGCGGCGAGTATTACTCACTGAAGGAGGAGAGCCCTGCCATTGGCGCCGGCGAGGGAGGCGCAGACTGTGGCATAATGGAAGGTGCATACAAGTTTGTTCCCTATGGTCGTCCGCGTAATATACCTGTGATAAAAAAAGCAGTGGTACCCTCCACTTCCACCGATGGTAAAGTAAAAGTTTCATTAAAAATAGAGAACCAGAATGAATAGTGTTGTTCGTTTCGTAATAAAAGGTGTAAGCACTACCCTGCTGTTACGCTGCACAATGATACTTGCACTGATGCTGTGCTGCACTTTGAGAGTTGCCGCACAAATTCAGGTGGAGTATTTCTGGGACGAGGATAACGGCATTGGTAAATGCACACGCGTTGGTGCATCGGCAACTGAAAGTGGTGAGATTAGTTTCGAGCTATCTACCGATGAGTTATCTTCCGGTATTCACACATTGGGGTTGCGCTCCTTTATAGTGAGCGACACAGCATCGTATTATTCACCTACCTTATATAAATATGTGTTGATAGAAAGTGTTAAAGAAGATTATGCACAATTTGTGGAATATTTCTGGGACAACGACCCCGGATATGGAAATGGAGTGTGCGTGGCATTGCAGCCCAATGCTACAGGCAATGATGTATCGTTTGAGGTTCCCACAACAGGGCTTAACGATGGCATTCACACATTATTTGTGCGCACAAAAGCCCGCGGCTGGTCGCCACTAACGCGTTACCTTGTGAGAATAGAAAGAGAGGAGGCTCAGTTTATAGATGAAATTGAATATTTCTGGGACAGCGACCCGGGTTATGGGAATGGTATAAAAATACCATTTGAGCAAGGGAGCGCTGTGGATATAAAGGAGTTTGAGCCTGATATTGAAGGAATGACAGGCGACCACACCTTCTGCGTGCGTGCACATAGCAGCGGAGGCTGGAGTGTGATATATTCGGGAGCAATATCATTCAGTGCCGAGGGCAGGTTTACTCTTAACGAACAGCTTGCCGAGGGCACAGAGCGCAATTTCCGTTCAATGAACGAGATGTTCGATTATTTTGTGGCACGCACGGTAACTGCCGATGTGGAGATTGCATTGCGCGACGCTGCCACATTCACATACAACGCAACAACTGCAGATGAACTTGCACCATTAAGCAGTGTTACAGAATTCCTTGAACAGTGCGACGGACGCCTGACGTTCAGTGCCACCTCGCAGGGTAATATCAACATCATAACAAACGATGAGTGCATTAAAGAGGTAATGAGATTTGCATCGTTTGTCGATTGCGAGAATGTAGTGTTTAAGGTGAACGACGATGCCTATGATTTTTCCATCTTGGCATATGACACTGATGAGGTGTGCCCCGGCAACACAACAGAGACACGCGAATGGAGCAGCATAAGCAGTGCTCTCACCGTGGAATGGAGTGCCGCACCACACAGCAGTTGCAAGGTAACAAACTACACTGCTCAAGGCACAGGCGACCTGCCTGCAATGGCTGTGGGCAACAGTGGCGCGGCAACCGACTATTTAGATTATAATGTATCGTTCAAAAAAGATGGTGAAGAGGTGCTGGCATATGTTTACAGAATCATAGTGGAGCCCACAGTTGCCGGCAAAAGCATTTCATTCATCTATCCCACACCCGACGATGGTGTTATGGCGAACCCGGGAGATGTAAAACTCTACTGGAAGGGGGTAGGCGGTGCCAACTCTTACCTTGTGGCAGTGGAGACGACTGATGAGGTTAATGGCAGCGTTGAGCGCGACACCGTTGTGCTGAGCACCACAAACGACACATATAACTCTTATTATAATTATACCATTGCTGTAAAAACAGGATACAGATACAAGTATAGCATAAGAGGTTGCTGCAAGTGCGACTCAACAGAATTCTTTTCACGCGAATTGTTATCGTTCCGCACTAACGAAGAGGATATTGCTGCTCTTAAAGTGATGTATGATAAACTCAACGGCGGCAGCTGGAGCAAGAAATGGCTTTTTGATGCCGAGGTGCTTGCCTCTACCAATTACCCGGGCGTTACGTTTAACAACGAGGGAAGGGTTACTGCCATAAATCTTTACAACAGTAATATTGCAGGTGAACTGCCGGCTGAGGGTTTTGTTCTTCCCGAGCTCACTTCATTGAATATGGAAAGAAACAACATCGCGGGTGATGTTTCTGCTTTTGTAGATGAGTGTGGTTCACTTAAAGAACTAAATATGAGATACAACCGCTTGAATGTTCTCGAAGAGGTTTTACCAAGCAATATTACAACGCTTAATCTTGAAGGACAATATTACTACCTGCGCGATTATATCGATGAGCTTGAGGTGAACGAGATTTTTATGGACAAGAACAACATGGAGGGTATTGTTGCAAACAGTATTGCGTGGTATAACCACGGGGAGAGTGATTTTTCATCACACCCCACCTTCAGAATCTACGATAAGAATGACACTGAGCTTAAAAGCAGTATAGGAAGAATAAGCTACTCAAATGGTTATTACAAGCTCACATCGCTCACAGGCGATTATACTCTTGCACAGGATGCCGAGGCGTTACTGATATTGAGCGACGGCATTGCCACAAGCTCTATATATCCGGCTCTGCTGAGTTTTATGCCGGGAGATGCAAACATCGATGCCATTGTGGATATTCTCGATGTGCAGCATACGCTTAATTATGTGGTGGGTGTAGATGGTGCAAGCGGATTGTTCAACCATTCTGCTGCAAATACTTTCGATGATGCACTATTGAATGTACAGGATATTGTAACCATTGTCAATATGATGCTTGACGAGAATAATGTAGCTGCAATGCAATGGCGTCGTGCAGCAGCCCATTCACAAGAGATTGTGCAGGCGGCTGCATATGTATCGGTTAATGATGGGGCTGTAAAGGTTACGGCAACAAAGGAGGTTGCGGCACTCGATATTGTGATTGAGGGTGTGCAGGCTTCTCAACTCAAGCAGTTACTTGGCAAGAAAGAGTATAATGTGATTATGCGTGATACCGACGAGGGTGTACGCGTGGTAGTATTCTCGCTCACAGGTGCTGTTATCCCGGTTGGTGTAACCGATATCCTATCGGTTGATGGAGATGGTTCCATTGTGGCAGTGAAGGCTGCCGACAAAAAGGCACAGGCTCTCTCTGTTACGATTAAAGATTGGGGAACGACTCGCGTCGAGAGTATCGAGGATATTAATAATACCGATATTGTGATATATGACCTCACGGGACGACGCATCAATGAGATTAACTCTACCGGAGTCTATATTATCAATGGAGAGAAGGTGCTTGTAAAGTGATATAAAAATTGGTGAGAAATGAAAGATATACAACAAACGAGCAAGAAATATGAAACTTGCTTTGATATTATGCAAGAGCGAAACAATACAAGCCACAGAGCAAATATTAGAAAAATATTATTCATAGTATTGCTCACTCTGTGCCCACTGCTTGCGGTGGCACAGAGTGGCACCAACAGGCTGTTTGTCAAGGACTTTGAAGGTGCTGCGGGAAAAACAATCAATGTACCTTTTTATTTGACAAACGCCGATAATATTGTAGCAGTGCAGTTTGATGTTACACTGCCCTACTCTGTTGCTGTAGTCGATAATAATTATAATGCGACCGTGTCTTTGGTGGAGAACAGAATAGATGGACACACTGCAAGCATAAAGCCTGCCGATGGGAACAGATACACTGTTGTTATTATGTCCTTATCGAACAAAGCTCTTAAAGGTAATTTGGGGCAGCTGTTGAATATTGCAATGAAGGTTGATGATGACGCGCAGCCGGGCGAAACAATAGATGTAGCACTTTCGGACATTGTATTGTGCAAATCTGATGGTACAAATGTTACCACAGAAAGCAGTGGCAGCGCAACATTTACCGTACAAGAATCTCCCACCCCCGACCTTGCAATAGAGAACGTGCAGTGCATAACCACAGAACTTGTACCGGGAGAGGCTATGCAGGTTAAATATGTTGTGAGCAATATAGGAGATGCCGAAACCGGGGCAGGATGGACCGAGAACATTTATCTTGTGAACAACGATGGAGAGCGTTTCTTTGCAGGGAGTGCTGTGTACCAGTACAAACTAAACTATGGCGAAACGCTGAATCGCACAGTTGAGGTAAAGCTGCCCGAAGCCATTGCCGTTGAGGGCGAAGTGCAGGTTCTGGTAGAAGTTATAAACAACAGCCTTACCGGTGAAATTATTGCCGACCGCGGAAACAACAGTGCCATAGACGGTAATAAATGCAATATTGGAAAAAAGCTTTTCTTAAAAGCCCGTACCGACAGAATTAACGAAGGTGGCAACCTGGCGTTTACACTCACCCGTTCGGGCTATCGCACTGCCGAGGAGACATTTACCGTGAGCTGCGAAAATGAAGGATTGCTTGAGGTGGCAAATTCCGTTTCAATAGGCAAAGGAGAATCGGGTGTATCGTTTAATGTCGGCGCACCGGAGAACAGCGATGTTAATGACTATGTCTCTACAATTTTGCGTATTGAGCAGGGCAATGGCTACGATGGTGTATCGTTCAAGATTGAGATTGTGGACAATGACGATTATCCTCTTACACTCACAACGGACAAGGTTATATATACCGAGGGCGAGGATGCAGAAATTCAATTCACCGTGGAACGTGGCGGACCATTGGAAAAGGAGCTTAAAGTGAACCTGAGCAACAGCCTTGCAGCACGTTTCTCACTGTTGCGTGCAATAACAATACCTGCAGGAGAAAGCAGCGCATCGGCTGTGGCGACAATAAAGGAGAATCTCACTCCGCAACAAAATGCTACAATCACCTTTACTGCAACTGCAGCAGGGTATGTAACGTCCAAAAGGGTTGTAACATTAAACGATAACGACCGCCCTAATCTGAAATTAACCTTATCGACAGATATTGTGAGCGAGGATGCCGGTTATGCCTGCATCACGGGCACAATAACACGCGATGGAGACTTGAGCGAAGGTATATCTGTGAAACTGGACAACTCTTCGAACGGAGAGGTTTATTTTGATGCCGACAGGGTTATTATTCCTGCGGGAAGCAGCACGGTCTCTTTTCCCATTGGAGTAACCGACAATTCCACTGTGGGCGACACAAAGGTGTATAACGTGTGGGCGGCGCTCTACCTCACCGATTGCAAATGTTCGGTGGGGAGTGACAGTCCTTCGTACAGCAGTGCCGAATTCAGTGTCGCCGATAACGATTCGGAATATAAATTATCATTGAAAACAAGTGCTGCTGCCATTATCGAGGGAGGAGAGGCCACCGTAACCGTGTCGCGCAACGATGAAAATGCACAAGGTGCTCTTGTGGTGAACCTGGCAGTGAATAATACCACTGTAACAATGCCCACAAGTGTTACAATCCCCAATGGCAGTCATTCGGCAAGTTTCAAGATCTCAATTCCGGCAAATACAAGTACCAATGACGAAACCTATTTTACAATAAAGGCGACAGCCGATGGGTATGCAGCGGCATCGGTGGTATTTGCCACTACCGACAAAAGTTTGCCCGATTATAGTATAAAGAGTGTGAAGCTGGAGAATGACGACCTTATACAAGGACGTGAATTCACTTTTACGACTGAAGTTGAGAACTGCGGACTGAGCGAACTTGCAGCAGGAATGAGAGTGAGTATTTATCTTGCCGAGGATGCAACATTCAGATATGGTTTGTTTGGAGAGGTTATAACCAAAAACACTCTGCTTGGTTATGTATATACTCCCGAGGCCATCCCCGCCGGAGAGACAAAGGTTTTTGAGTACAAGAGTGAAATACCATCATCGTGGTTCGGTGCCAACTACATTATTACCTGGGCCGATACCGACAAAGAATTTGAGGAGCTCAGTGTGGGACGAAACATTTCGCGCGGTGTGGAAATGAACATTGTGTCGCCATTTGAGAGTGTGGAATTGACTGCCGACAAGGAGAACTACACTCCCGGCGAGATTATCACATTCAACGGTTACTCACCCACTGCCATCGAGGGAGACTGCATTGAGGTTTACATATATAATGAGACCGGAGATGTTCACTCTGTTTCAACGACCACTGCCATAGACGGAACGTTCACGGCACAGATTATTGCAGGTTCCGCTATGGGTGGAAAATACTCTGTTGGTGCACGCGCCATAAACGAGCCTCTTTTTGAAGAGCTCGACAATATAAATATATGCAACATAAGTGTAAACGCAGGCAAGTATATTCAGTGGGATATTACACAGGGAGAAACGGTGGAAGGAGAGCTGACGGTAAAAAATATGTCGGCAAACGATGTTACAAACATACGCATATCGCTTGACGGCGCACCCGAGGATTGCCGGTTCATTGCAGATGAAATAACTTCTTTGGGAGCCGGAAAAACCACTATGGTAAAATATAGCTTGACAGGTAACAATGTTACCGGCGGCACGGATTGGGTGAGATTTTCATTACTCACGGAGTGTGAACAAGGAGCAACCAACCATAATGAAGTTTATTACTATTGCCGTGCTGCAAAGTCGAAAATAGCATTTGCCACAGAGGAGGTGAATACCACTTTGATGCGTGGAACAACTCGTTCTTATGATATAAAATTTACAAACATAGGTTCAGCCCCCACGGGTGATATATCAATTGAAATACCCAACAACAGTGCTTGGCTGGGTGTTACAACACCTACAAAGTTAAGTTCGCTGGAAAAGGGAAAGAGCGCAACTGTTACTTTGCTGTTTGTGTATCGTGAGGGTATGATTGTAGATGGTCTTTACGAATCTTATGTATGTGTGAAAGCAGCCAATGGCGGCAGCAACATATTGCCTGTAAAAATAAGATTGGTGGGAACAGAGGAGGCAACACTCACGATAGATGCTGTGGATATATTCACGAAAGCCGACGAAACAGGCAACGGACCGCACGTTGAGGGTGCAAAAATATCGCTTGTAAACAAAATGACAGGCGAGACTGCGCTCACCGGTGTTACCGATGTCACAGGTACATGGACGACATCGGTACTTAAAGAGGGTGTATATGACCTATATGTGCAGGCAACGGGACACAAACGTTATGGCGAGACAATTGTAGTGGGACCGGGAGAGAACATCTTTAAGGAGGTATTCCTGGATTATCAGGCTGTAAAGGTTACATATACGGTTGAAGAGACCGAGATTGTTGAGGAGTATGAGACGCGTTTAGAACTTGTATTTGTTCCCGATATTCCACAAGCGGTTCTTGTTGCCGAGGAGGTGCATTTTGGATATGGAGGGACATCGGTACAGAATATCAAAATCACCAATATGGGTAAACTAACGGCATATAATCCTTATCTGGAATTCCCGAATCTCGATGGTATAACGTTTACCGTTCTATCGGAATATCCTGCGGTGGTTTATCCTTATGAGACTTTTGAGGTTAAAGTACAATTCGATTCAACCGAAAAGGAGTTAAAATCGGCTTGCGCAACCGCCAAGGCAAATTATGGATTTAAGCTGGCAGGTAAAATGTATTACAACAACGACCCTGTTGTACTGAAATGGGGCAAGGAAGATGAGATGCCGTTTTTTCTTGGCGGTGGCGGATTAGGCAACGATGATGGCAGTAGCGGCGAAATGGGCGACCCCGACCTCGATGATGAGGGATATAATGATAACGATACTGGGTTTGAAGAGGAGCCGGTTATTACTTGGCTACCTACATCGAAAAACTCGCAGGTGGTGCTTGAGTTCAGACAAACTTTCTTCCTTACACGACAGGCGTTCAATGGCACTCTCACCATAGACAATGCTCAGGAAACACGTTTAAGAGATATTGTTTTTGAGGCCAATGTAAAAACAATGGACGGAGAAGATGTATCGGATTTGTTTGCAATCGAATATGAGAAGCCCGACGGGGTGGTTATTGAAAATGATGGAACTTGGAGCCTGAACGGGCTTGAAACAGGTATTGCACATGTGTTGTATGTTCCTTCAAAGGAGACAGCTCCCACAGAACCGGTACAATATCTCTTTGGCGGTAAATTGTCTTATACCGATGTTGCAACAGGCAAATATGTATCAATGGATTTGATGCAGACTTGCCTCACCGTAAACCCATCGCCCGACCTTTATTTGACATATTTTGTGCAGCGTGAGTTTATTTCGGACGACCCGCTTACCGACGATGTCATTGAACCGTGGGAGCCTGCTGAGTTTGCTTTGCTCATAGAGAACAGAGGAGCCGGGAAAGCACTTGATCTAAAGATTGAGACCTCGGAACCAGAAATTATAGAGAATGTCAATAACCTGCCTGTCAGTTTCCATTCGCTCTACTCTTCGATAGATGGTGTTGAGGGTAATTTCCCATTCCACAAAATGGATATAGGGGAGATTGGAGCGGGTGAAAATAAGCTTGCACGTTGGTTCTTCTATAGCAATGTATCGGGTTATGTGGCCGATTATTATGCCGAGCTTGTGAGAGGGTCGGCATATGGCGATGAGTTTAACCTTATCACCGTACTGGGTGCTAAAGATTTGATGCGTTCGGTGCGCTGGAAGAAGAGGGTTGATAGCAGCAAACAGGCTCGTGCATTCGACTTCAGCCAAAAAGCGGCTGCCGAGATTTTCTTGCTCGATGAGATTGAAGATGACAATAACCTGCCCGATTGTGTTGTGGATTCAGAAGGTAATGAGAACGGCGAGCTATATATTATCAGCGACAAATGTGTTATTGAAGGTGGTGGATATTCATACACGCTTACCATAAATTCCGATACAGAAGGGTGGGTTTATGGTTGCATGCACGACCCCACCAACGGAGATTTGCAACTAAAATCGGTTATACGCACAAGTGACGGTGTTGATATGGAGGGTAACTTCTGGCAAACAGACCGCACGATGATGAAGGATCGTTCGGTATTGTATGAATATAATTTACATTTTGCCGATTATGCGACCGGGAATACCGAGAGTTATATTCTCACCTTTGAAGATAGACCTGCAGAGCCGCTTAAGGTTGATGCCGTGGAGGGAGTGCCGGAAGGTGAAACAAACGCGGCTGTAACCAGCGTAGCTGTGATATTCAGCAAGGAGATTGACAAGGATAGTTTCACAACCGAGGATGTGCATATCGCTTGTAACGGAACAAGTGTATTACCCGATGATATTGAGATTATTCCCGAGAGCGACACACGGTTTGTTATCGACTGGAGTGCTGCCGATATTATGTATGGGAAATATTCTCTTGCAATATTTACCACGGAAATAAATGATGCCGAAGGTGGTGCCGGCGAGGGCTCGGTAACACATTCCTGGAATCAGATTATTGACGGATATACATCTTTGAACATCGAGGTTACTCCTGCCGGAAGCGGCACGGTTACTCCACAAAGCGGAGAGGAGAAATATGGTTATGTTACACTTTCTGCAACTGCTGCCGAGGGGTATAAATTCAACCGTTGGAGCGAAGATGGCAAAGAGATTGGAGCTGCCGCTCTTATGAGCTATTTACTTTACAAACCTACAGCTATTAAAGCAGAGTTTGTTCCACAAAATTATGCGGTAAACATCAATTGCAATGAGGCTGAGGGCAGTATAAGCGGGGCTGCAACAGGAGAGTATGAATATGGTTCCACCTTAACACTTTATGCAGTGCCCGCCGGCGGTTATCTGTTCAATGGCTGGAAAATAAACGGTGAGGAGATTGAAAATTCTTCTTCAACACTTCAATTGGAAGTAAAGGGTGTTACCAGCGTTGAAGCCCTCTTCACGCCCAATATAATTGATTATTTGATGGGTGATGTCGATGGCAATGGTAAAGTAACTGTTACTGACATTGTGAAACTTGCGGCGTTTATCGTGGAGGCCGAAACGCCTACTGCATTTGCTTTCCTCAAAGGAGATATGAATGTCGATGATTTGCTCTCTATCACTGATATTGTGCGCGTGTCGCGTGTAATTGTTGGTGATGGACAAGCCCTTGCCGCTGTAAAGAGAGCGAATACTATGAATGCCCACATCGTTAGCGGTGATTTTGATGTAAATGCCGACAAGGAGGTGACTATTCCATTGGCACTTGAGATGAATGAAGGTACGTTCCTGGGCTTCCAAATGGATGTGGAAATTCCGGATGGGATGGAGATTGCAACAGTGAGAGCCGGCAGCGAATTGGCAGGATTTGATTTTGTTTATAGGAATCTGGAAGAGAATAAATGGCGCATTCTTGGATATTCTATTCAGGGCAACAGCTTCAGTGCCACAGATAATATGATAGATATTGTGCTGCGACCAACAGAAGAGAGCCCTGCCAAGAGTTGCGTAATTGGCTTGTATAATATGAGATTTGTTGATACTACATTGAATGAGGTACAAATAGCGGAGGCTGCAATTCAATTTAACATGGGAACAACAGATATCAATGAGTTGTTCCAGGAGCCTGCGATAAAAGGTGGTGATGCATTATACATCACATCGGCAACAGACTGCGCGATTATTGTGTACTCTCTTGATGGACGTGCGATAAAGAATATGAAAATTAAAGCAGGTGTTACCGCTATTGAACTTGAGCCCGGAATTTATATCACTTGTGGAAAGAAAGTAGTAATAAAATAATGTGATTACCTAAAATATTTATTATGATTAACAGATTAAACTTACTTCTATTTTTACTGTTTGCCCTGATGGGGCAAACAGTAAAAGGTGCAATAGAGGATAATAATTATCTCACTATTAAACCTTTTTTCATTGAACCCGGTGAAACTGTTACTGTAGATTTGGAACTGAATAACGAGCTTGTGGCGTATGGCTACCAGACAGAGGTTCTGCTACCCAAAGGATTTACAATACCTAACACCGTGGTGGGGAGCAACGTACTCTATGGGAAAGGCATTAAGGCTGTTGCCGACAGAATGTATGGCGACACGGGGCTTTTTACATTAACAGCGCAAGGAAAAAGTGACGGTTCCATAATCATTCTATCCTACTCCAGTATGTATATACCTTTTGAGGGGAACAGCGGGGCGGTTGCCCAAATTACCTTTGTAGCCGATGAGAGTATTGAGGCAGGGGTATATAATATACAATTGAGAAACAGCGAGGTTACTGTTTTATCGAACGACGAAGAGATTGGCGCCGTAAAAGACTTGACAGAGATAACGGCTGTATGTGGCACTACCACGGAGGATAAAACAGGGTTAATGGTTGCCGGTGCATTTAATGACGATGCCTTTAATGCGTTAAACGACAAACTTGCCTTGCTCTCAGAGGTTACTACCGTTGATATGAAAAACGCAACCGGTGGTAACGGAAAAGTAATAACACAAAACCCCAATGCACTTGTTTATGCCAATAATGATTTGAGCCTGGAAAATGTTGCCAATGTTGTCATTGATGGAATATGCGATAATTTGCAACTGACCGATGGTTTTTCTTTTGCCGTGAATGAGGAGGTGAATATCTTGGCGGGCAACTATGGACGCACTTTGACTGATGGCAAGTTTGGCTCGGTGGTGTTACCCTTTGAAATAGATGATAACAGCAAAACTGCTTATAATTTCTATACTTTCGCTTCGCAGGTGGGCAATTATTTAGTATTTGAGAAGGTGAATGAGCCAAAAGCCGGTGTGCCGTATTTATATGAAAATGCCGATAATTCACAAAGCAATGGATTTACTGCTATACAAGGTGCAATTGGGGGCGAGATAAATGAAACCGTTACCGATGAGTGGACCATGAAGGGTACATATATACCTATAATAATAACAGACAGCAGTATTCTGGAACATACATACTATATTAGCAACAATATGATTATGTGTGCAACTGAGGAGCTTGTAATAAACCCGTTCAGAGTGTATTTGGAAGGCCCCACCTATTCAGATGCATTTGGACAGGGAGAACAACGCCCGATTGCCATACACATAGGCAACCTCACAAATATTGACTCTGTTGTTGATGAGGAAGGGAAAGATGCTATTATATATAATATCTCAGGGCAGAAAACCACAGATATCACAAACGGTATATATATTATTAATGGAAAGAAGTATTACAAAAAGAAATAAATTACATTATGAAATGCCCATGAGATAAAAAAAAACTCGCCAAAGTGAATGAAAATATTAAG
>CAYRFX010000047.1:0-19466 GCA_964423665.1 uncultured Bacteroidaceae bacterium
ATTGCGGGCTTAATATCGTCAGTGGCATCTTTGGCGTACAAAGCGTTCTCAAAGGCTACTTTTGCCTCTTTGTATTTGCGGGTGTCAAAAAGCTTGCCGCCCTCGCTCATGTAAAGGCTGCAATCGGTCTTGTAAATCTCTTTCTCTATGATGAGCGGCAGCACAACATAGCATTTTTTTGAGCGGGGTCCCAGGTCGGATATATCAATAATAATTTTGTTGGAGTTCTCGCAATACAGAGTAACGGTGGTGAGCTTGGAGTAGTATGCAAGTGCTTCATCTTCCGCTTTTTTCAGCTCGTCGAGTTTTTCCCACTCTTCGTCTTTTGCGTTATCCTTCTTTTTGAGATAATCGTCCTGGGCTTCATATGCCGCGCGTGTTGCTGTTACTGCATCTTCTGCATCTTTCAAGACCTTTATAGGGATTATCAAAGATGTTACAAAGAGGTCCTCGTCGCCTTTCTTTTCAGATGTGTTCTTTTCGAGGATAAGCTGAGGCTCGCACTCTATTTGCAAGTTATCTATGGAGCTGGTAAACTCAAGCTCGGCTTTATTCTCGTCGAGAATGGCATCGTTCTGTGTCGTTTGGTCGTCCATGCGAATGGGGTTGGCAACCTCCTCCATTCTGAAGCCGATGAAATATCCCGGTTTTAATACTGCAACAAAATTTGTTTTGTAAGCATTGCCGCGACGGTTTATTGTTACTTTGGCTTCATCAACATCTGTTGCATCTAACAGAACCTCATACTCAAATGTCCCGTTTGTGCGTATTGCTCTTGGCGGGTTGATGGTTACTGCTTTGATGGCGTTTACGATGTTTATTACGAGGTCGTGGTGTTCCGAGACAACGATAATACCTTTGGCATTATCGTCCTCGTAGGGGAAATCAAGAGTTTTATCTCTGTATGATGAGATGTAATCGGACTGCGCATAAATGGGCAAGGCAAGGCACATGCCTAATATGGCGGTTAATAGCTTTCTCATTGTATTTTGTTTTGTAGTGTAAAATTCAACAATGCCGTTTTTTATAGGTTGAAGGCTCCCAGCGTTGATATTTCATCGTCGGGCTCAAGCTTCACGCCGTTGGCATAATCGGGCTGCCATGTGCGCACATGTATGACAGGGCGGTCTTCGTCGGTAAAGTCCCATAGGAGGAACAGGTAGCCTGTGTCGCTGTAGTTGCTCGAGGTCCACTCCTGATGCAGGCGCACGCCGTACATGTTGGGGTTGGATTTTGAGCGTGTAATACCGGGGCAGCCTCCGGGGTTTTTGTCATCGGGGATTTGTGAGAATTTTACATTAATCCATTTGTTTCTTCTGAATGCTCGCTCAAGGTTTGCAAGATATTCCTGCTTGTTCTGTTTCTTGTAGTTCACCTTCATCTTGCTGTAACGGGTGTCTGCCTTGTTCACGATGGTTACACTACCTGTGATGATGAGGGCGTCGTCGCTGAATACTTGTCTTAAGAATTCAAGGTCCTTGGTGTTATAAGCCGTGCGGAAACGCTCACAATATGTTCTTATTCTCATAATGCGCTCCTGGTCTGCCACATCGCCGCAGTTTTCCATGCTCTCTCCCAGCTGTGCGTCGAGTGAGAAACGAAAATCTTTGATTATGCCGTGTTTGTCAAAATCAATAACGGCCTCTTGGAATGTTCCGTTTCCAAATTCCTCTCCTTCAACGGTTATTATCAAAGGAATGTGGCTCACCATATACTCTTCGCCGTTGTTGAAGTACCAGCATCTTTCCACTATCTCTTCATCGTCGCAGTAGAAGTGAATGTTTGCCCACAGCATCAACAGCGCGTCTTGTGCCTCTTTGTTCAATGGCAGGTCTACTATGTTGAGCGGGCGGTTCTCTTTGTGTGCTCTGTTAATCTCTGTAAGGGTTTTTGAAAGGTTCTGCGACATCTTGTTTATAATGGATTTGTTCGAGAAACTTTCGTCCGTGGTCAGCACTACTGAAACCTCTTGTGCTATAAGGTTGCCGGTCCATAGTGTGGCAAGCAGCATGAGTGCTATTCCTTTACAAATGTTTTTCATGATATTTTAATTATTGTTTTAGTTTTATAATTAGGGCTCCTCTTCTTCCATTGCTTCCTGTGTAGTTGTCAAGGCTGTCGGGTTTGCCGGTCAGGTAGTTTGTTCGTTTAATACCGGGTGAGAGAATTGCTTCAATATTTCCGTCGGTATCGTATATGACAAGGGCATATGTTTCTATATTCGCGGTATCTGCAGTGTAACGGCTGAATTTTAGAATTTCACCCTCTTTCTTCAACTCTTTTATGCAGGCTGCCATAGATGTATAGTCGCGCATGGGCAACATACGTTTGATTGCAACCGGAATATCTGTTTTTTTGGGTGCAGTTACCGTGGGGCGCGTTTGAATCCTCTCTTCTGCTTGCACGGGCTTGTTTATGGCACTGCTGCCTTGCGTTGCCGAGATGTCGGATTTTCTTGCATACACAAAGGCTCTGAACATGTTGCCGCGTGGCATTTCTATCTTTTTGGCAATGTTTTCTATATTGCCGGCCCCCTGCTTTCCTGCCCAGCTGTTGGCTTTGCCTTGCAGCTCTTCCAGCGCACTTTCTAAAGCGTCGCTTTTGTTGGGCAGAGTAGATTCGGCATATAGATATTCCTCGGTGTTTTTCTTTATACTGTTTATCTCCCTCTTCAGTTCGCTGTTCTGTTGCGCAGCCGTGTTCCCGGCAATAAACAGGAACAGTGTCATGAAGCATACAATGTAATTATATCTCATAATTATTCCGGTTTCCTGTAATTATTTTGGTTAAAGAACTGTTTAGATATGTTGTGCAGAGGTATGTAAACAAATAATCGTCCATCAATAGCCCCCTCCTTTCTCTCAAGAGCGTCAATGGGAAATTGTACGCTTAGCATGTGTGTGTATCCGAGTTTGTCGTTTACCATAAAAAGCGTGCCGGTCAATGTCTCTTCTTTCTTCTCCTTTATGCCAAAGTAGCTTGTGCATCCTTCCTGTTCACAAAGTTGTTGCAGTGCTCTGAGTTCGGTGGTGCAGGAGCTCTCCTTGTAGCCATATTTATCGAGGAGGATATTCAGTTCGTAGTTTCCTTCAGCCTCGGGGCAAAGCATGGTGTTGGAAAAGGATTTGTATTGGCTTTTCCCGCCTGTCATCAACTTCCACTCGCCATCTTCTTTCCTAAAGTGCAGGTTGTTGTTGATGGCATCAATAAGGAAGAAGTTTCCTTCCTTGATGTAGTAGTCGCTGTCGGGGAAATCCTGTTGGGCACACATGCTTGTCTCTGTTGCCTCAAAACGTTTCAGTTTCTTCAGGAACACCTCTTCGAGCTGTATGGCATTGCAACCGGTGAGCAACTGGTAGTCCATGTCAAAGGTGATAGAAAGGATTGTTTTGTCGTTTTTTCTCCATTCTACCGAGTAACTTGTCATGGATACGCATGTTGAGTAGAAATCCTCATTACCGCTTAGCCTGAACACATCTTCAGGCGTGCCCGTGTTGAATGTTACATTGTCGAACCCGAGCCTTATTGCGTGGTCGGTATCTTTAGCTGCAATTTTTTCCAGGAGATACCTTTCGAGGAAATCCATCACGACATTGTCGGCACCTTGTATTCCCGCACGGTTAAAAAGTTTGAATCCAATGTGTTCTATCTCCTTCCACTCGTTTACTCTTATTGAGAGCGGGTGTGTCTTGTAAGAGTAGTTGGTGTGCTCGCCCACAGATAGAGTGTCCAGCCCGTCCAGTTCTAAAAATGCGGCCATTGCCTGCTGGCGGGGTGTGGCATAGTCGGTTGCCCACATTGGAGCAACCAACCATGCTAATACCATTAATATGCAAAGGCCTTTTTTCATCGTAGGTTACTTGTGTGTTATAATAGTTCTGTTACCGCTTTTCTGGTAAAGGGTAACGAGGTTCACCTCGCCATTCACCCATTTGCCGATTGCATACTCACCGGGCTGTGCAACGATGTTGCCCTTTGAACCGGGTACAACGCATTTTTTCACGAATGTCATTGTGCCGTTGCCGTGGGGCTTGCCGTTTTGTGTGCTGCCTTCATAGGTGTAGTACTCGCCTTTTCCTTCTTCTTTAACATCGTCACCGGTTAGGCTTGGTTTTAATGTTATGGTATAAACATTCTCGTCTTGTAATGTTGTTGAGATGTAGCTTTCGTTCCCGTTTACAAGAAAGACATTGTCGGCAGGTTCTATTGAGGTGTAGATTTGTGCCTCATTATCCTCAATAAGTTCTATCTCATACTGCTCATTGCTTGGAATGTTTGCACTGTAATTTATTCCATCAATCTTGTAGGAGATGGTAATGTCCTTATCGGTCTTGTTTACAAAGACTGAGGGGGTTGATGGGGGTGGCGGGGGTGGCACAGTACCGGTGGACATGAAAAAAAATCCTGCTCCAATGCCTGCAAGAATGCCAAGCACAATTGCAGTGAGGGTTACCTTTTTCCCATGTTTTTTCCAGAATCCTCCACCTCCATCTCCGCCAAAGGGTGTCAATGGTTCACCACATTCGGGGCAGATGAATTCTGTCTTTTCAACTTCTTGAATCTCGTTTAATTTTATGCAGTCTTCGTTTCTACATATACCTTTTATTTTAGCCATGACGCTTTATCTTAAAATTAAATTATAAATCTTGCAATTTTGTGTTAATGACTTCCATCGCAATCTGTCTGTACTCTATGTATGTAGGGTTAAACTGGTTACCCTCGCACATAGTGGGCATAATCAACTGCTGAACTACCGCGCCAACCTCTTTTCTGAGTTCGGCTTTTTGCTCGTTGCTTCGTGCTTTTATTGCCATGTCCCTCTCTATCTGCTCTTTAAGTCTCCTTGACCTTTGGGCATCTTGAGCAATATTGTTGAGGCAATCCGCAAAGTCTCTTCCTATCTGCACCCAGTTGTCGCCAAACACCTCGTCGGGCACGTTCATTGCATAGAACCTGGCTCCGGTAGTGGGGTCTTGCTGTGGCTGAATGAGCTTAAGTGCAAAAGCAAGAATAAGCAACGGTTTCACCTCTTGCAATCTCTCATTTATGTCGGGCTCAAACAATGTGGGCAATGGTTTTGCGAAACTTTCTGTGTGCAGAACCATTCTGTTGAGCTCTTTCTGCGGTGATGCCAGCAGGCGGTCATATTTCTCTTTGAGAGTGGTCATGTTGTCCAAATATCTCAAAGGGAAGCCTGAGTTGGCAGATATCACGACAATCTGGTTGGGCTTGAAGTTCTCGGACAGGTCGTTAACGGTGAATCCGGGGAATTTGTTGCTGAATGCGGCAACCAATTTCTCGGTGAAAGTCTTTGCCGATTCGTTCTCTGCTTTAGGCAGTGCCACTTGCAGCATAGTCATCATCTCTCCATTATTTCCCTCAATGATTTTGCTTGTTTCTGCGGGGTTGAACTGAACATAAGATTTTGCATAGTCGATAATTTGGTCAACAAATTTCTCTATTTTGTCTTCTGTATTGAGTTCCACCTTGAGTTTATCCAAGATGTTTACACCCACCATCTTCATTAACGGGTCGTGCTGTGCAGAATTTTCCATTGCTGCAGTTGCGTTCTTGTTGCAAATATCAAGAATGATATCAGATGCAGTGTCAATGTCGAGTGTGGAGTAGAGGTTGGCAAAAGTGCGTTCACCCTCTTCGCCAAGCCCGGCAACCATTTTGGCACGAATCTCTGCTGCGTTGCCACTCTGGTATTCATGGTCGCATCTGTATTGCTTAACAAGTGTATGCACCTTCTCGGGGTCATATCGTTTTACAATGGTATCCTCGTTCTGTGTATCGGCTTGGCACTTAGATGCTGCCATCTTTGTTACCTGGTCGAGGATTGTTGTGAGTTCGTTCTTCATTGCTTGAACACCCTCAATCATGCTGCCAAGCTCCACGATAATCTCCTGCAGCAGCAATATTGCATATTGATAAGACTCTATTTTTGTGGCTACAACGTAGTAGTTGCATTTTGCTGTCTTATATTTTGCAAAAGCTTTTGCCGACGCATTAGTGATGGCATCTTTGAGCCAACCGATGTTGTTCCATTCGATTTCGGCTTCTTTTATTGCTGCATTATACTCGCCCTGCTGCAGCTCCAGCTTAGAAATTTGCTGTTTGAATGCAGTTATGCGGTCGGAGCAGTCGCTGCGCAGCAGTTGTGCATATTTCTCAATCTCGAGAATGCTCTTGCTCTCTTTTGTCCCGCTTGCCCACTCGTTGAAAAGCAAGCTTTCTATGTGGCGGCGGATATGTCGTGCATAACCTTTAAGTTCCTGGCGTTGAATATCAAAGAACTTTCTAACACCATGTTTGCGGAATGATTCGTTGTAATAATTATCGGCAAGTTTGGTAAACTCTGCAAGCCACTGTTTCTTCTCGTATTGGTTCTGCACCAGTCCTGCATCTAATTGCGTGCGGGTCTCCCATGTTGCGCTGAATGGCTTCCAGTTTGCGGTAGCAGGTGTGTCTATAATCTGCTTCTCCAAAGTGAGGTCGGTGTTAGACAGTTTTAATTTGCCGCGATTCTTTATGTCTTTTATCTCATCGGCGAATCCCATGCCCACCTCGTCGGCTGAACATTCGCTATATCCTTGTCCTTCCAGCCATTTGTTAAATGTCAATTGGCGTGCAGCCTGTATAGCATAATTATATGTGGCGTATTCGCTGATTTCTGTTTCGGGGTATTCAACGCGGGTGATGCCGAACGACAGGAACTTGCGGCTGCGTGTGAGTTCTCCGCTGCTGTCGCGCTCAGGTCCGGCTCCATCGTTCTCGCAACCTTCGAGTCGTGCCATTTTTCCTCTTCCGCCATTAGCGTTGGCAACAACGATTGTTTGGAACATGAAGTCGGCAACGGAAGCCGGCAAGCGTTGTCCAAGGTCGAGCATCTTGCCATTTTCGTTTACATTACTGTAAATATAGGCAGCTTCAAAAGTCTCTTCTCCTTGCATTAATCTCTGCACCTCTTGTGTAAAGACATCTTTTTCTCCGGTAATATCCAGCGGGTGGTAATGTCCTGTGCTTATGGCGTTAAGCTCGGTCAATGCCGCGTAACCGTTTGCTTGGTAGAAACCACTGTCGTGGTCGGCATAAACCATATTGCGTTCGGGCATATAAACGAAAAGACGAATCTTGAATGCGTGTGTAGCTTGTTGATAGGGGTATTTCTTCCTAATCTGTGAAATAACATCAACAATGGAGCCCGAACCGGTTCCACCGGCAAGACCTGCGCAGATGTGGAAGGTTACGTCGTTGTTTTCTGATGCTTCCTGCAATCTTCCTACGGCTGCATGCAGCATGTTGTTGAAGTTGTATTTGTTGTTCTTGTCGGCAAGGTTATTGGCAACCAACATACGCCCAAGACGTCTGCGTTGTCCGCCGATGCCGGCTGTAATCAACGGACCCATGTGCTGGTCTATCAACTGCTTGTCGTTGCTGTTAATAAAGCTTTTAAGACCGGGATACATGTTGATGTTCTGTATCATTGAGGTGCTTATGCCGTTGATGTTTACCTTCTGTGCTTCACCAAGATGTACGCTTTTGCCCACAACCTTCCAGCCTTCTCTGCTGTTAAGGTCGGCGGGAGATGAATCTACATACAGATAATCCAGGAATACTTTATTTCCGGGTTCGTTACTGCGAAACTCTTCATAAACTCTTTTGCGGAACTCACGCAGAACTTTACCTCCGGTGCCTCCCAAGCCAATGATTAAATGATTTGCCATAGTTATATCTTTTTTAATTAATTATATTCAAAATACGTCGTCTCTGTAATTTGTTGTCAGAGAACCGCTTTTCCTTGAACTTGTGCCGCAGGGGTAGCTCCCGCCGGTGCTTATGGTCTTGATTCCCAGCAACGATGCTGCAATCACAAATCCTATGCACCACAAGAGCCGTCTTCCTATGTATGCCCACATTGTCCCTCGCAGTTCGTCGGCTATCGCTTCGGGCAGTTCTCTTGCGCTGTACCCCGAAAATTCACCTCCTGAGATGTAATACGACAATAATGGGTATTTGTCTATTGCTTTCTGTATAACCACATCTGCATCGGTTTCCGTTACCTTCTCCCACCCGTCATATACATTATTCACAATGTTTGAGAAGAAGCTCTGATATTCATCAATGGTGTCAATGATTTTCAGTGAGCCCGAAATCAGCGTGCATTGTATTGCCAGGAAAATAAACAATACGATGCCTATCAGATATGTCGCAGGCGAAAGGTGGGCGTTGCTTAACCACCCTTTGACTGCGAGAGCAAACAAAGCCATGCAGGTTATTGCTATGAGTAACCCCCATAGCAGGCTGCTGAAAGAATTCAATATTAAATCTATAAAAAACATTCTCTAATAATTTCTAAGTAGTAGCTTGCACCTCTGTTTTGTGTAAATTATTGCAAATTACAGCTAATATTTCCAAAATCGCACAAATGTACAAATTACAGGTCTGGAAATACCCCCCCGAAGTTAAATTTTGTTAAATCTTTACAAAATGGGCAAAAGCAATATTCGTGATTGAGATTTTAGATTCATAATTTGAAATTATTTGAGATTTACACTATCTTTGTACACATAAGACGGCGCGCGCCCGCTCGCGAGGTGTGCCCATATGATATGTGTTTATGAAAAGCGATAGTGTAATAATAATACCCACTTACAACGAAAAAGAGAATATCGAGAAGATGATTCGCGTGCTTGTTGCACTGGAACACTCTTTTGATGTTCTTGTGGTTGATGACGCCTCGCCCGACGGCACAGCGTCTATTGTGAAGGTTTTGCAGGAGGAACTCGTCGGCAGGGTGCATATAATTGAGCGTGAAGGCAAGCTGGGTCTGGGAACGGCATATATAACCGGTTTCAAATGGGCCTTGCAACAGGGCTATGAGTATATATTTGAGATGGATGCCGATTTTTCTCACAATCCTGCCGATGTGCCGTTGCTTTACGAGGCTTGTGCCCGCGATGGTTACGACCTGTCGATTGGCAGTCGTTATGTTACGGGTGTGAATGTGGTAAATTGGCCCATGGGGCGTGTACTCATGTCATATTTTGCCTCAAAATATGTGCGTTTCATCACCGGGTTGCCGGTTTATGATACCACAGCGGGCTTCAACTGCTACCATCGTCGTGTGCTCGAAACGATAGACCTCGATTCTATCCGCTTCAAGGGGTATGCTTTTCAGATAGAGATGAAGTTTACCACTCACAAGTGTGGCTTCAAGATAAAGGAGGTTCCCGTGATTTTTGTAAACCGCGTGCTGGGCACTTCCAAAATGAGTGGCGGAATATTCAGCGAGGCTCTTTTTGGGGTTATCAAATTGAAAGTGGGCAGCTGGTTCAAGAAATATCCTAAACGTAAATAATAAAGACTACAAATAATGGCAAACGATACAAACAAGGAATTTGAAAAGGTGCTTGCCCTTTGTCGCGAGTTGTTTGGCAAGAAACTGTATGATTATGGTGCATCGTGGCGCATCATGCGTCCCCAGTCGCTTACCGACCAGATTTTTATCAAGGCAAAGCGCATTCGCACGCTCGAGACGGGCGCCGAAAATCTTGTGGGCGAGGATATAAACTCCGAGCTTATAGGAATTGTGAATTATGGAATAATTGCCCTTGTGCAGCTCGACCTCGGGTTTGCCGACCATTGCGACCTGTCGCCCGACGAGGCTATGGCTCTCTATGACAAGAAAGCACAAACCACCCTCGAACTTATGAAAAAGAAGAATCACGACTATAACGAGGCGTGGAGAGGCATGCGTACAACATCATACACCGACCTTATCCTCACAAAAATATGGCGCACAAAGCAGATTGAGGAACACGATGGGGATACAAAGGTGTCGGAGGGTGTAGATGCCAATTACATGGATATGATAAATTATGCTGTGTTTGGTTTGATAAAGAATGGTCTCGCCAACTAAGAAAATATTGCTCACAACGTTGCTCACAAACGCTTGTCGCGTTATGTTGGCAATCTTGTTTTTGGTGTCGGGCTTTGTCAAGGCTGTCGATCCCATGGGCTTTTTCTATAAGTTGAAAGAGTATGCCGCGGCGTTTGATTTTACAATGTTCTCCGACGCATGGTTGCAGTTCTTTGCCCTTTTGATAGTGGGTGTGGAGTTTGTGGCAGGTTTTTTTCTGCTGATGGGCATTTATCGCAAGCCGGTTGCTGTGCTTGTTTTTGCAGCAATGCTTGTTTATGCCCCTTTCACGTTTTATCTGTGGCTGAATAATCCTGTCCAGAATTGCGGTTGTTTTGGTGATGCCATGCAACTGAGCAATCTGGAGACATTTGTGAAGAATATTTTCATGTTGCTCATGGCGGCTGTTGTGTGTTTCAATACGGCTCTTTATCGTCGTTGTATAAGCAGCAAAAGCCGTTGGATAGCGGTACTTTTCGTGCTCTTCTACATAATGCTCATTCAGGGTATGAGCCTGCAACGTCTGCCGGTGATAGATTTTCGCCCGTTTGCCATTGGCACAGATCTGCGCATGGCAGTGATTGATATTCCCTCGCGTTACGATGTGGCGGCTGTTTATGAGAAAGATGGTGTGCAGCGTGAATTTGCGCCCGAAGCTTTGCCCGATACCTCGTGGAACTACATTGGCAGCCGTAATAGATTGGTGGAGCCGGCACGTCCTGCTCTTGTTAATAATTTCTCGTTCATAGACATTGCCACTGATTATGATGCTGCCGATGATATTCTTGCCGATACGGGATATGTGGCACTGCTTGTTATTGAACAGGTGGAAACTGCTGATGAAAGCCGGGTGGATAAGATAAACGACCTGTATGATTATTGCCGGGAACGTGATATGAGTCTTTATGCTGTTACATCATCGGCAGAGGAGGCAGTGGCTCTATGGCGCAAGCGTACCGGTGCCGAATATCCGTTGTATTGGGGCGATAACGATATGCTCAAGACTATGATACGGGCCAATCCGGGGTTGCTGCTCCTGAAAGATGGTGTGATTGTGGAAAAGTGGAATATAACCGATGTGCCCGACCTTGACACAATGTCTTTGTCCTCTTTGTCGTTGATGAATGAGGGTTGGCTTGCCAATTATGTGAAGATTATGAGAGGCTGGCGTTTTTGGTTATTGCTGTTTGCCCTGCCCGTGGCATTTATTCTGTTTGTGGATATGTTTGCAGGCTTGGGCGAGAGGGGCGAGGAGCGTGCCGATGCGGTTTCTGCTACTGAAAAAGAGAAAGTGTGATATAAATTTATAAACCTTAAAAAATTAAATTAAAATGAGAAAGAACATTGTTGCCGGTAACTGGAAGATGAACATGAATCTTCAAGAGGGCATTGCTCTTGCAAAAGAGCTCAACGAGGCTTTGACTGCCGACAAACCCAACTGCGATGTAGTAATCTGCACTCCTTTCATTCACCTTGCATCGGTGGCTCCCATTGTGGATTCATCAATCATTGGTGTTGGTGCCGAGAACTGTGCCGATAAGGTATCGGGTGCATACACTGGCGAGGTTTCAGCTTCTATGGTTGCATCAACAGGTGCAAAATATGTTATTTTGGGACACTCTGAGCGTCGTGCATATTATGGCGAAACAGCAGAGATTCTCAAAGAGAAAGTGCAGCTTGCTCTTGCCAACGGTCTCACCCCCATATTCTGCATCGGTGAGGTAAAAGAGGAGCGCGAGCAGGGTATCCAGAATCAGGTTGTTTACAGCCAGCTTGCAGGTTCTCTCTATGACCTTTCTGCCGAGGATTTCTCAAAAATTATCTTGGCTTATGAGCCCGTTTGGGCTATCGGTACCGGTCTTACAGCTACTCCCGAGCAGGCCGAGGAGATTCATGCATACATTCGTTCTACCATTGCCGAGAAGTATGGTAACGAGGTTGCCGAGAATACCTCTATCCTTTATGGTGGCAGCTGCAAGCCCAGCAACGCAAAAGAACTCTTTGCCAACCCCAACGTTGATGGTGGTCTCATTGGTGGTGCAGCTCTCAAAGTTGCCGATTTCAAAGGTATCATTGACGCTTTCAAATAATGAAGCGAGGATTGATACTTCTGTCAATAATGTTCTGCGCCCTATACACGGTGGCGCAGAACACTATTGTGCAAGAACTAAGGCGTTCGGAATATGGCAAGGGTACGGTGAGTATATACCAGCCTGCCAAGCTCGACAGCCTTATGGGCAAGGTCTCTGCAAAAACCACCCAGGTTGAGGGTTATCGTGTGATGGTTTACTCGGGTAATAACTCGCGCACGGCTCGTGAAGAGGCAAATACTTGGGCACGTTTTATGAAGGAGAACTTTCCCGGTGCCGAGGTGTATGTGGTTTTTGAGTCGCCCATTCGTTCTTGTCAGTATGGCGATTATCGCACCCGTGAAGAAGCCGAGGCTGTTATGTACAAGCTGAAAGCTACTAAAAAGTTCAAAGAGATATCTGTGAGAAAGACTTTGATAAATCTACCTTATTAGACTATGTCGCAGGATACAGAAAAGGCAAAAGAGATGCTCATGCATAGCTGCCACGAGATGTTGGTGGCAATAGGCGAGGATACAGCCCGCGAAGGTTTGGTGAAGACCCCCGACCGCGTGGCTCGTGCAGTGCTTGAAGCCACTGCGGGTTATAAAGAGGATCCCGAGGCTATATTGCGTGGTGCAATGTTCAAGGAGGATTATAAGCAGATGGTGATTGTAAAAGATATTGACTTTTATTCCCTATGCGAGCATCACATGCTCCCATTCTTTGGCAAGGTGCATGTGGCTTATATCCCCAACGGATATATTACGGGGCTCAGCAAGATTGCCCGTGTGGTAGATGCCTTCGCCCGTCGTTTGCAGGTACAGGAGCGTCTTACCTTGCAGATAAAAGAGTGCATACAGAACACCCTCAATCCGCTTGGCGTGATGGTGGTTGTTGAGGCTCAGCACCTTTGTATGCAGATGCGTGGTATAAAAAAGCAGAACTCCATCACCACAACTTCGGATTTTTGCGGTGCGTTTAATCAGGCAAAAACCCGTGAGGAGTTTATGAATCTGTTACGCAACAGGTAGTGGCGTGTGGTATATATAATAAGGTAGGTTGCTCCCCGCAGGGTGCAACCTGTTTTTTTTACAAAATAGGGGCTTATTTGAAAAAAAGACCTATCTTTGTGTTTATAAACAAAATTGGAGACAGCTGATGCTGCAAAGTGTTGGCAGACAAAAAAGTAGTTTGTGATGAATATTATTATAGCGCCCGAATATGAGATGCTGCGTGAGCAGATAGAATCTGCCCCGGAAGCCATCGATGGCAGTGCCTGCGAGGTGCTCTACAACGGTCGCAATAAGATTGCGAAATTAAAGCCCTGCAAGGGGCACGTCCTTGTTGTAAAAAGATACAAACGTCACGATTGGCTCAAGAGCATCATATACACCTTTTTCAAACCAAACAAGGCTCTCTGCTCCTTTGAGAATGCCCGCGAACTGCGCCGCAGAGGTTTTGAAACACCGCATGAGGTGGCATATATAGAGGAGAAGAAATGGGGTTTCATCACGCAGGTATATTACATATGTGCCTATACCTCCAAAGCACCCATTTGCGCAGCTCTCACAGATAAAGAGCCTTTTGATAGGGAACTTGCCACTGCTTATGCGCAGTATGTGGCTTCGCTGCACGATGCGGGGGTTCTGCACCACGACCTGAATTCCACCAATGTAATATACGAAAAAGCCGCCGGCGAATGCTCGTTTGAGCTGATAGATATAAACAGAATGCGATTCTACAACGGTGCGGTGCCCAAGTTTGAGAGTATGAAGAATCTCACTCTCTTTAGTGCCTTCACCGATGTTTATAGATATGTGTTAAATGCATACGCCGCTGCACGCAAGTGGACGGGGAACGATATCGACCGGGCTGTTAAAATAAAGCAACGGCACGATATAAACTGGAGGAGACGCAAGAGCTTTACTCGATTTCTGAAACACCATATATTAAGAAAATGAAATACTACATTGAAATTGGCGCAAGCAACAAGGCAAAGCGTGATATTGACGAAATATGCCGCCGCGAGGGGTACGCAAACCTCACACGCCATAATTTTGGCAATAATGGTATGGGGCGTTTCCTCACCAAGCTGTTTGCTGTGGGCAGCGTCTTGGTATGTCTCAAAAAAGGGGATACTATAATATTACAGTATCCTATGAAAAAGTTCTATAAGATGGTTTGCTGTTTTGCGCATATCAAAGGTGCAAAGGTTGTAACAATAATTCACGACTTGGGAGCCTTTCGCCGCAAGAAACTTACTCCCAAACAGGAGAATCGCAGATTATCGCTCACGGATTTTCTTATAGTACACAACCCCACCATGCGCGACTATCTGCTGGAGCATGGTTTCAAAGGCGGCATACACTGTCTGCAGATTTTCGATTATCTGTCGGATAGCAAGCCTGCACCCAATGAAAAGCCCCACGAACCGTGGCAGGTGGTTTATGCCGGCTCGCTTGGCAGTTGGCGTAGCGGTTTTTTATATAAGTTGAAAGAGTGTGTAACCACATATGATATAAGGCTGTATGGACAAGGATTCAACGAAGCAGAAAACAGCTGCCCGCGCCTGCATTATTATGGCCTTGTACCTTCGGACGATTTTATATCGACGGTAGATGCTGATTTTGGGCTTGTGTGGGACGGAGACTCGCTCCACGAGTGTAATGGAGACTGGGGTGAATATCTAAAGATAAACAACCCGCACAAGACATCGTTCTATCTGCGTGCAGCCGTGCCTGTTATTGTGTGGAGCAAGGCTGCTATGGCACCCTTTGTAAAGGAAGAGAATGTTGGTATTGTCGTGGATTCGTTGGAGGAGATTGGCGAAAGGCTTGCCGCACTCACCATTGAAGAGTATTCTGCCATGAAGGCGGCGGCAAAGGCAATGTGCGAGCGTTTGGAACAAGGGTACTACTTCAAAGACGGGTTGAATAGTGCTTATAAGTATTTATCTGTAGAGGATTAGAGCGTTTCGCAATAATACACAAGAATCAACAGCAAATAATTTTACAAGATGAAAATAGGATTTGACGGGAAACGTGCAGTGCAAAATTTTACAGGACTGGGAAATTACAGTCGCTATGTGATAGAGGCTCTATGCGCAAACTCGGGCGAAAACAAGTATATGCTTTACACTCCGAAACCGCGCAAGAACGAGCGCCTGGAACCATTGTTAAACAGATTCAAGGCGTGTTTGTCGCTTCACTATCCCCAAAAGCCCATATGGAAGAGGCTCAAATCTCTATGGCGTGTATGGGGGCTGTCAGGTGAGCTCAAGAATGATGGGGTAGAACTATTCCACGGGCTTAGCAATGAGCTGCCGCTTAACATAAAAAAAGCAGGTATTCCTAGCATTGTTACGATTCACGACCTTATATTCCTGCGTCTGCCCTATTGTTATAGGTTTATAGACCGCCTTATATACAACTACAAATTCCGTAAGGCCTGCGAGAATGCCGACCATATTATAGCGGTGAGTGAGTGTACCAAGCGCGACATTGTACATTTTTACGGGATTGCTGCCGAAAAAATAAGTGTTATATATCAAGGTTGCAGCACTATCTTCTCCGAAACTGCCGACGAGGCAAAAAAACAGGAGGTAAAGGAGCTCTATAATCTGCCACAGGAGTATATTCTGTCCGTTGGAAGCATTGAAAAAAGAAAAAATACAATGCTTGCGGTGAAAGCGCTCGGTCATCTGCCCGCCGATACGCACCTTGTGCTCATTGGGAAATGGACGCCATATGTCGAGGAACTTAAAGCGGTAGCTGCGGAAACCGGCGTGCAAAACCGTTTGCACATTATACACAAAGCTTCATCTTCTGATTTACCCGCCATATATCAAAATGCAAAAGTCTTTGTATATCCATCGGTTTACGAAGGGTTTGGCATTCCAATACTCGAAGCTCTTCATTCAAAGGTGCCGGTGGTGGCTGCGAAGGGATCGTGCCTGGAAGAGGCGGGTGGCAAGCATTCGCTTTATGTTGAGAAGGACGACCATTTAGGTCTGGCTCATGCAATAAAACAGGCAACAGAGCCCGAAACGCGTGCTACAATGATAGCAGAAGGCTATAAGTGGGCGCAAAGATTTACAATGCAGCAGATGGCACAAGAGACCATAGAGTGCTATAAAATGGTTGTTGCAAACAGGGCAAAAGCGAGGTGATGAGAGGGGTGTGCTGTGGAGCCGCCTATAGTTATGAGATTATAAAGAACTGTGATATGTCTATTTCTATTGTAATAAATACATATAACGCCGAGGAGTATTTGACCGAGGTTTTAGAGAGTGTAAAGGATTTTGATGAGATTGTCATCTGCGACATGGAAAGTACCGACAGTACATTGGATATCGCGCGCCGGTATAATTGCCACATTGTTACGTTTGAGAAAAAGGACTACAATATTGTGGAGCCGGCAAGAGATTTTGCCATACATTCGGCGTCAAATGAATGGGTGTTGCTTATAGATGCCGATGAACTTGTTATTCCCGGGTTGAAGGAATATCTTGAGGCGTGCATACAGAAGCCCGATTGTCCCGATGCTTTTTATATATCAAGAAGAAATAAATTCATAGGCGAATATCGCAAGGGCTGGAGCCGGGACTATCAGTTGCGTTTCTTCAGACATAAGAAGGTAACATGGCCGCCGCGCATTCATGCACATCCGGTTGTTGATGGAGTGATAAAACACCTTCCTCCCAAATACTACCTGCAACATCTTGCAGATGAAAGTGTAAAACAGCTCATTGCAAAGATGAATAAATACACCGACAATGAGGTTCAAAAGAAAGCAGATAGAAATTATGGCGCTTTTGCACTATTCTGGCGGCCAATGTGGGCATTCTTTCGTGCGTACATCTTGCGTGGCGGTTTTCTTATGGGCAGGCGTGGCCTTGTAGAGGCTAAGCTGGCTGCAATATACCAGACGGTTGCAATATCCAAAATGCTTGAAATCAAATTCAGAAAGCAGGAAAAATAAAGAAACCTCTGATTATAGTGTTACACTATATCGTTTTTTTTGTGTATGGCAGCTGCAATATGTGGGGGTATGTGTATGAATACTTTTTTATACATTAAGCGCTGCAGAGCCGAATCCGTAGAATTGTAGCAGGTTGTTCAAAGCCTGTTGTGTCTCTTTTAAGAATTTGAAATTCTCCATCAGCTCCATGGCTTTTGCTGCATCGGCAGCGATGGCAGGGTCTTTCAATGCTGCCATGGTGTCCTTCAACATCTCGTCGATGATGCTGTGCTTGTATGCTATTGAGAGGCGTGTTGTCTGCTCAAAAAGAATTGCCATCTCGTTGCGCTCCTCCCCGCCGTTGGCCTGTTCGCTGAAGAATTTGCTCAGTATATAACGCTCGCCGCACAGGTCGGCTGCAAGGCGTGAGATATCACTGTCGGGGTGCGCAAGAAAATGTCTTTCGGGGTTGAAGTTTATATCGGCGGCATATTGTGATGCTTCGTCGAATATTCGTTTGTATAGCGGGTGGCTTAGCTCTATTCCATCGTCCTTGAACGAATAATATAGGTGTGATATTACGGTTTCTGTGAATGCCGGTGTGCCGGCATTCTTATTCTCGGGCACCTGTACCAATTTGTCGCCGTTGCGCAAAAGGAATTGTATGATGGCTTTCTCCTTGTTGTGCAGAGGGTTGTTGCTATAGCTGTCAATTATGTTCTGCTTGAATTCGCTGGGTGCGGCGGGTTGCTGTGCCTCTTCGGGAGCTGTGCCGGGGTCTGTGCTCTCTTGCGGGTTGTTGCGCTTCTGCATCTCCTCGTTGCGCTTTACTCTGATTTTTGCGGTCTCTCTCACAAGCAGTTGCTCGCTCACTTTCAACATCTCGCTGCATTTCTTGATATATTCGCTACGCAAAATTTCGTTTGGGATTACAGCAATGCTCTTTACAATGTCTCCTACGAGGTTGGCGCGTGCCACGGGGTCCTCTCCCACCTCGTTAAGCAAAAGATTGGTTTTGAAACGGATAAAATCCACCTTATTGCGGTTGATGTATTCCTCAAACTCCTCGGTGCTGTGGCTCTGTGCATAGCTGTCGGGGTCCTCGCCGTCAGGCAGTAGAACCACATTTATGTTCATGCCTTCTTCAAGCAGCATATCTGTTCCGCGCAACGATGCCTTTATGCCGGCTTTGTCGCCATCGTACAGCAGTGTTACGTTATCGGTGAAGCGGTGTATGAGTTTTATCTGTCCGGTGGTGAGTGATGTGCCCGATGAGGCTACCACGTTCTTTATTCCTGCCTGGTACATGGATATTACGTCTAAATATCCCTCAACCAGTATGCAACGGTCTTTCTGCATTATCGCCTGCTTGGCAAAATAGAGACCATAGAGGTGGTCGCTCTTGTGGTAAATCTCCGATTCGGGTGAGTTTACATATTTTGCAGCTTTGGGGTTGTTCTGCAATATGCGTCCGCCAAATGCTACAACTTTCCCCGATATTGTGTGGACGGGGAATATGCAGCGCCCCCAGAAGCGGTCTTTCAGTTTGCCTTCTTCATTCTTGTAGCACACACCGGTTTTTGCCAATAGGTCGGCATTGTAGCCTGCCTTTGTGGCAGCTGTGGCAAGTGCATCGCGCCTTTCGGGTGCGTATCCCAGCCCGAATCTTTCAATAGTTTCGTCGTGCAACCCTCTGTGGCGGAAGTAGTACAGTCCTATCGCCTTTCCTTCCTCACTTGTGTGCAGAGTGTTAGTGAAGAATTGCTGTGCATATTGATTAACCACAAAAAGGCTCTCGCGCAGGCTCTGCTGCTCTTTCTCCTCGTTGGTGAGCTCGCGCTCCTTTATCTCTATATTATATTTTTTTGCCAGCCATCGCAAGGCGTCGTAATAGCTAAGCTGTTCGTGCTCCATGATGAAGTGAACGGGCTTGCCACCTTTTCCGCAACCGAAACATTTCCATAGATTCTTTGCCGGCGACACTGTGAATGATGGTGTCTTTTCATTGTGGAAGGGGCAAAGTCCTATCATATTTACCCCGCGCTTGCGCAAAGCAACAAAATCGCCCACCACCTCTTCAACTTTGGCGGTGTCCATAATCTGTTCTATGGTGTTTCTGTCTATCATATATATAATAAGGTATAACGAACGCCTTTTGTGGCGCTCCTCTTTCTTTCTGCGAAGATACATTAAGTTGGGTTCACAAAAAAGAGGTTGCACCTATATTTTTTTCACAGCTTTTGCCATGATGTATCATTAATGTTCGAAATTTATTTCTGTAATTTTATCTCTGCTGGTTTGTGCGTTAATGTAAAATGTTTGAAAATTGCTCAAAATGTTTCAAAAATAAACGCGAAAAAAGTTGGAAAATAAAATTTTTGCATTTTTCTCAATTTTTTCTTTGGATTTATTTGTGGATTCAAAAATTTGCATTACCTTTGCACTCGCTTTCGGGAAGGAACGCCGCGAGGCTCTTTCAGTAAAGCACGATGATCCTTGAAAACATTCCA
>CAYRFX010000048.1:0-18093 GCA_964423665.1 uncultured Bacteroidaceae bacterium
TTGCAAATTTATAAAATTATGAATCAGTTGCCAACTGCTGATTCGCATTATTAATTAATTTGTTTTACTTGTTTATAATACCTTCGGCACGCAGTTTCTTGGTTATGGAATCGAGAAGCCCATTAATAAAAGAACCGCTTTTTGCCGTGCTGTAATATTTTGCAATCTCAACATACTCATTGAGAGAGACACTCAAAGGAATATCACCAAATGTCAAAATCTCGGCAAGAGCCACCTGCATAATAACAACATCCATGAATGCAAAACGGGACATTTCCCAGTTCTTTGAGTTTTCACCCATAAGCTCGCGATATTCGTCGGCTTTCGCAACGGCAGTGCGGAAGAGCTTGCGTGCAAAATCCATGTCATTGATATCCTTGTACTCGGGCAACAACTGCTGCTCGGCACCGGCACTCTCTTCGAAACGTTTTATGGTTTTCAGGACAAAAGTATCTACTATTGCCTTGTCATCGTTCCAATAAAGGCTCTGTTCTTCAAGAAGTGCATCAAGTTCCTCGTTGTCAAAAATAAATGCCTTATACAATTTGCGCCAAAGCTCGCGGTCCTCTTCATATGAAGATGTCTCGCTTGCCATATACTCCTTATATATATCACTCTCCTCTATCTTGTCAAGTAAACGACGTAGAATATCGGAATGTTCAACCCAGTTTACTTTGCTCTTCTCGGCAAATTTGCACAATGCAGCATTCACTTCGAGCTGGGCAATAAAACGATTGTTTACAAATTTAAGGTTGGGATTTATGTCGCTGTCAGTGGGACGCAGTTTCATACTCTTGAACGAGATACGGTCTGCCGCATAGTGCGTCACTCCTGCCATAAGCAACAACAAGTAGTTATATAGGTCATATGCTTTTGAGAGGCTGAAGAATACCTCATCTTCGGCAGCTTTCATACTTTTGCCGCTGTTTTTGTAGTATGCATACAATATCTGAACTACTTTAAGACGAATGAGAACTCTGTTAATCATAAATTATATTTATCTGATTGTGTGCAAAGGTCGCATTTTCTTGCGACACAAACAAGCAATTAAGTTATTTTATTTTATAAAGGTTGTAACATTTCTATCTGCATCATCTGTTACGTTTGAGAAAAAGATGCTTGTTCACCGTCGTCGGCAACTCATTTTCATAATGCGTAACAAATATCATTGTTTTTCCGTGCCGGCGAGAGAACGCCTCTATCACAGCGCGCACCATTCGGCGATTATAAGTATCCAGCCCATGCAAAGGCTCATCGAGTATAAGCAGCGAAGGGTCCTTTACAAAAGCACGGGCAAGAAGCACCAAACGCTGCTCACCACTCGAGATTTTAAGGAACGATTTATTGCGCAGCGATGATATTCCAAAAGTCTCGAGCCACCAATCACACACTGCAAGCTCGCTCGCAGGCGTATTCACATAGAGCCCGATACTATCGTGCAAGCCCGACGCAACAATGTCAATCACCGGGAGGTTGCGTAAATATGAGCGGTGCATTTCGGGGCTGACATAACCTATATTCTTTTTTATCTCCCATATACTCTCACCGGTACCGCGCTTGCGTCCGAAGAGAGATATATCGCACGCGTAGGATTGCAAATTATCGGCGCAGACAAGACTGAGGAGAGTGGATTTCCCCGCACCATTCTCGCCCGAGAGAGCCCACACATCGCCTTGCTCCACCACCCAATCAAGCTCTTTCAATATCACCCTCTCATCATATTTTACCGACACATTATTAAGACGCACCACCTCACTACTCCGCAAAGCATCGCTTGCTGTGTTTGCAGGCAACGATAACACTCTGTGCTGTGCATTTTTAATGGCAGGCACGTCATAGACAATATCAAGGTGGGATAGATACTCTTCACGAGACACCTTATCGCCCACGCACATATTTTCAACAGGCAAAACACTTGTAATGAAGGGAGGCACATCGTCGAGCATAGACAGCACCAAAATTATTTGCAGATTGCCTCGGGCAGAAAGACGTGCAAGCACACTGCATAAGAGCTCCCTTGTAGAGGCGTCAAGCCCTATGAAAGGATTGTCTATCACCAACAGACGGGGCGATGCAAGCAACGCCTGTGCCAGCTGAAACTTGCGCAGTTCCCCACTGCTGAGCAACACAATGCGATTGTCAAGCAGAGGCGTAAGCGCAAACATCTGCATAATCTCGTTAAAAAGGACCTCATCGGAGACTTCACCCAGCAGTTCCCTCACCGTGGGAATAGCATCATCTTGGTCGTGAGTATTCCAGCGCAACTGATAACAATAATTGGCATCGGCAGAACCATATGTGTCGCGGAATGTAATATATTTTACATTCTCATACACCCGTTGCGAGCGGGAAGGAGAAAAATCATACTCCACACTACCTTTGCCCAGCGGATAACGCCCAAGGAGAATATCAACAAAAAGGCTCTTTCCTGCACCATTGGGACCAACCACAGCCAAATGCTCACCTTTTCTCAAGGAGAGAGAGACGGGTGTTGCAAAATGCGCGACCGCATCGCGCGTTACACCCTCCCTTAAACATATCATATACTCTTCACTCATAACACTTTGAAAAATCGGGTGCAAAATTACAAAAAATTCACCACACCACGAAACAAATTAACCCACAGGAACATATACAAAAAACCTTGAAAAAGAAAAATATTGGGTCCAATTTGCAAAAAATGACAAAAAAGATTGATTATTTAATTTTTTTTAATCATATTTGACGCCACTAACTAACAATAATTAAGAACATTACGATGGAAGATTACAAAAAAGGCGGGGTAAACGACAGTGAAAAAGAGATTGTACATTCACAAACCATCAAGGCGGGTAAAAGAATCTATTACATAGATGTAAAGAAAAACAGAAAAGAGGAGATGTACCTCTCTATCACCGAGAGCAAAAAGATTGTAAACGGGGAGGGCGAGAATACATCTATATCATTTGAGAAGCACAAAATATTCCTTTATCGCGAAGATTTCGAAAAATTTGCAACCAGCCTCAAAGAAGCAATAGACTTTGTGGTTGCCGAGCAAGGCGAATATCAGCCACGCCGTGCAGAATTGCCCGCAAACGACAGCGAGCCCGAGAAACTCAACATCGACATTGAGTTTTAAGCGCGATTAACCGACGGAATTCTTGTTTATTAGAAAAATAAAGCGTACCTTTGTGCCCGCTTTAGAGACATCGTGTGATGGCGAATTAAGCAAAATTATTAATCTTAATTTAGAGTAACACATTTTATTATGAAGACAATCAGCATCAATGGTTCTGCAAGAACCGAGGTTGGTAAAAAAGCTACCAACGCATTGCGCAAGGAGGGTCTTGTACCCTGCTGCATTTATGGAGTACAGAAAGACAGCGAAGGCAAACCTGTTACAAAAGCATTCAGCGTAACAGTTGAGGGTTTGCGCAAGCTCGTTTATACACCCGACATTCATGTAGTTGAGCTCACCATCGACGGCACAACAACAAAGGCAGTTTTGAAGGACATTCAGTTCCACCCCGTTAAAGACACTATCCTCCATGTAGATTTCTATGAGATTACAGAGGAGAAACCCATCATTATGGCAGTTCCCGTTAAATTGCAGGGATTGGCAGAGGGTGTACGCGCCGGTGGTAAATTGGTACAGTTGCAGCGCTACCTCAAGGTTAAGGCTGTTTACACTGCAATCCCCGAGATTCTTACAGTAGATGTAACCCCTCTCGCACTCGGCAAATCAATCAAGGTTTGCGACCTCTCTTTCGAGGGCTTGGAGTTGGTAACTGCAAAAGAGGCTCTTGTATGTGCTGTTAAGACAACACGCGCTTCACAGGCAGCCGCAGCAGCCGCAGCGAAGTAATTTACCCTACTGAGCAAAAATGAAATATCTCATTGTAGGTTTGGGCAACATCGGACAAGAGTACGAAGGAACCCGCCACAATATCGGATTCACAGTATTGGACACTTTTGCAAAAGTGTCCAATACTATTTTTTCGGACAAGCGTTACGGCTTTGTTGCCGAGACATCGGTACGAGGGCGCAAGCTCATTCTGCTGAAGCCATCGACATACATGAATCTAAGCGGCAACGCAGTGCGCTACTGGATGCAAGCCGAAAAAATACCCTTGGAAAATGTTCTTGTGATTGTAGATGACCTTGCACTGCCGGTGGGCGCGTTACGCCTCAAAGGGCAGGGAAGCGATGGTGGACACAATGGGCTCAAGCACATTGCTGCTACATTGGGCACCACCTCATACGCACGCCTGCGTGTGGGCATAGGAAGCAATTTCGGAAAAGGACAACAGGTTAATTTCGTATTGGGAGCATTTGATGGCGACGAGCAGAAAATCATAGATGAACAACTTGCAACCACAACAGAAATAATAAAAAGTTTCTGTTTTGCAGGATTGGCACGCACCATGAATCAATTCAACAAGAAAGGAGCCGGAAAAGAATGAGCGAGCAGGCACGCATAGACAAATGGCTGTGGGCTGTACGCATTTACAAAACACGCAGTATCGCCGCCGAAGCATGCAAAAAAGGACACATAAGCATTGGAGAGCGCAGTGTAAAACCATCACACAGCGTGCGAGTGGGCGACATTGTAAAAGTAAAGAAAGCCCCAATAACCTACTCTTTCCGCGTATTGAAGGCCGCTGAGAACCGCGCGGGCGCAAAATTGGTACCCGAACTGATGGAGAATATCACTCCACAAGAACAATACGAGATTCTTGAAATGAGCAAAATCAGCGGCTTCACCGACCGACAGAAAGGAACGGGACGCCCCACAAAGAAAGAACGCCGCGAAATTGACCGTTTCTCAGAAGAGGCTTTCGGTTTCGATTTTGAGGAGTTTGATTTTGACACCTTATAATAATAAAAGGTTACCGGAAGAAATCACCAAAAAAAAACAGGCATCCACCCCAAAAAAGGCATTAGATTCCCGAAAATAAAAAGAGGGCGACACGCGCCGCCCTCTTTTACAAGAAATAATGGTATTATTCTTTTTCTATATTTCTTTCACACCACATCCATGCTTCTCTTATTCTTGAAGCTTTGCCTTTCTTACCCTCTTTTGCCGAATAGTAGAAACAATATTTATCACCAACACGCCATACAACAACCTCGTCGCCGGGTTCAGGAGACTTTTCGGTGTCATTAATATTGTACATTTTATTTACACATACGCCCCAATGTGTTAAAATTGGTTAATTACAAAATTCCTCTTTATTGCATGCACTGATATAGTGACAGAGAAAATATATTTTGTTACCTTGCAGACCTGTTTACAGACAAAACACAATATAGCCCACACAGCTGCGTTTTTATTATATTACTAAACATACTATGCAATATGGAACGAGTTACTTTGCTACCCCCTACCGCACTAAGCGATGGTTGGATAGACCCCAAATATCTGCCCGAAGGGAAAGATAAATATTATTTACGCAACAGGCAAGTAAAAGAACCCGAGGGCGGGTGGCGGCATTTGCGCAGCGATGAGATTGAGCGACCGGTAAAGAACAACAACACAGCCTCCTCGTGGGACACCGTATGGGTTACCAATGAGTTTAACCCGGGAGTGATAAAAGACAACAAGTTCTATGGAACCGTACGCATAGGGAGCGTATGCAATGGAGCATTGCAGTTTCACGACCTGCGCCTGCCTGTTGGCATCACAAATTCCAGCATTCACTCATGCGATATTGGCGACAACTGCGCCATACACAATGTACATTATCTCTCACACTACATTATAGGGGCACACTGCATGTTGTTCAACATTAAAGAGATGTCCACAACCGACCATGCAAAATTCGGCAACGGCATCATCAAAGATGGGGAACCCGAAAAGGTGCGTGTGCGCATTGAGATCATGAATGAGACCGGAACACGCGCAGTTATCCCATTTGACGGCATGATACCCGCCGACGCCTACCTATGGGGCAAATACATTGACGACACAACACTGCAGGAGCGTTTGCAAAATATTACTCAAAGCACCATTGACCACCATCGCGGATATTATGGCGAGATTGGCGAACGTTGTGTTATAAAAAATTCATCTATTATAAAAGATGTAAAGATTGGCACCGATTGTTACATAAAGGGTGCATCGAAACTTAAAAACATCACAATAAACTCATCGGAAAAAGAATCTACACAGATAGGTGAAAATGTAGTTCTTGTGAACGGCATCGTGGGATATGGCTGCCACATCTTCTATTCGTGTACGGCTGTGAGATTCATACTCGGTAACAACTCCAACTTCAAGTATGGTGCACGCCTCATAAACTCTATCATGGGCGACAACAGCACAATTTCGTGCTGCGAGGTGCTTAACAACCTCATCTTCCCTTGCCACGAGCAGCATCACAATAATTCGTTCCTTGTTGCGTCGGTGGTAATGGGACAGAGCAATATGGCTGCCGGAGCTACCATTGGCAGCAACCACAACAGCCGCACCAACGATGGAGAACTGGTTGCCGGACGCGGTTTTTGGCCGGGGCTATGCTCCTCGGTGAAGCTCCCATGCAAATTTGCCACATTCACCCTGCTTGCCAAGGGAGACTATCCCGCAGAGATGAACATCACCCTACCCTTTGCTTTGGTAAGCAACAACATCTATGCCAACCGTTTAGAGGTGATGCCCGCCTATTGGTGGCTTTATAATATGTATGCACTGGCACGCAACACATGGAAATACCGCAACCGCGACAAGCGCATTACAAAGGTGCAAAATATTGAGTTTGATACTTTTGCACCCGACACCATGCAAGAGGCAATGAAAGCGCGCAGGCTACTCGAGATATGGACAGCAAAGGCTTTCTTGAGAGCAACGAATCAAGCGGAAGATTCATTTGAGAGCGAGTCTTCGCTCGTTGAAACAGGACGCCGCCTGCTCCATGGAGAGCGCAAAGAGGTGGACAACCTCACCATTCTTGGCGAGGAGATGGAAAACAGCCGCAGACCCGTGCATATACTCAAAGTTTATGATGCCTATCATGCATATGGCGATATGCTCATACACTATGCCGTCAGCAACATTTTGAATAAAGAGCCCGGGGTTGAAGCCCTTGGCGAATTTACAAACCAAAGAATAACATTGGAGCATGAGCAAGAGTGGATAAACTTTGGCGGACAACTTATGAAGGAGGAAGACACCACCACCTTGCGCCAAGAAATTTGCAACGGCACGCTTGGCTCATGGGCAGAAATTCACCGCAGGTACGATGAATTATGGGAGCAATACCCTGCCGACAAACTGCGCCACTCGTTGCATGCCTTATGCCATGCGCTGAACTGCGACATTGTAACCAACGAAGTGCTATTGCAGGCTTTCGCACATGCCACACGCATACAGCGTTACATCTGCGAGCAGGTTTATCTTTCACGCAAGAAAGACCACGACAACCCGTTCCGCGCATCAACCTGCCGTGGCGCAGAAGAGATTTTGGCGATATATGGAGACATCAATGAGAACAGCTTCGTAAACCAAGTGCACGAAGAGACCCTGAGCAACATACAAAAGATTGAGAAGTGGAAAGAAGTATTGATATTGTGAGCAGTTCTCATCAGCGCAATTCCACAAACATTAATGACAAGAAATAAAACAGGATTGTACCACAACAAAAACATATCGGGCAAACCAAAAGATTAGCCCGATATGTTTTTATTGTTATTTGCGCTATAAAACGAACCTAATGCTTGTCAATCTCTCAGACGAAAGCCCGAAGCCTTTGCAAGTATCTTTGCCTCGGTACGACGAGCCGACAAGAAAGAGAGCACATTAAGCACTATTGCCGTAAAGGGATACATTACTGCAGCTTCAAGACTTACTGTCGTCAGCTCTTCATCGCTATTAATAACAAGAAGCACATAAACCAACAGTAATATATAGTAGCCTGTGAGCAGCAGAACCGATAATATCGAACTTCTTTTCTGCAATTCAAAATTGCTGAACAACGACACAAAAAGCCCGAAAGCATTCACAGCAACGGCAACCACAAGCACTACACCGAGAGCGACCACCGAATAAGAATCGGTGCCATCGGGTTTAAGGAGTGAGAAGTTACCAATGGTGTATGTTGCGCCACTCGGAGCCAGCACATGCAACAAGCTGCCGCACATTGCAACAACCAGCAGCACCGCCGCAAGCATATAATACAACTGATAGAAACGGAACTTCATAATCAAGCCTCCTCGGCAGCCTCTTTTGACGGGTCGCGGAAATAAACCTTGCCCTCGATAAACTCTTGTGCAGCAATAAGAGTAGGTTTGGGAAGTCTCTCATAGAAACGAGAAATCTCTATCTGCTCATGGTTCTCGAACTGTTCTTCGAGATTATCCGTTGTTGATGAGAATTCATTGAGTTTCTTCAACAATTCATCTTTCATCTCGGCCGCTATCTGGTTTGAACGCTTGCCAATAATTGCCACCGATTCATAAACATTACCTGTTTCGCTTACAAAATCTGCCATATTGCGTGTAACAGTGTTTGTAGGAGCATTGCTTTTCTTGTAATCCATTGCTATAATAAATTTAATTTATATTCTTGTTTTTATTTTATCAATCACCTATTTTTTCGAGAGACTTCTTATAATACTTCTCCGCCTCGGGCATATATTTGCTGGTGGGGAACTCATTCTTGAAGGCATAGAACTCATCTATCGCCTCGCGATAGCGTTCGGGCTGCAATTCAACCACACTCTTGTCTGCCATCTGGTAACGTGCACGCAAAATGAGAATATACAACTCTTCGCGCAACTTTGTGTATGGGTAATCCTTTAGGGCATTCTGTGCTGTTATTATACAGGCTTGATAATTGTTTGCGATATATGCATTGTAATCGCCAAGCTCATAGTATAATTTTGCAGACAGATAATCCTTCATCACAAGCACATCGTGCATCTCGAACATCATATCCTGCGCCTCCTTGGCATACTTGCTCGACGGGTAATACTCCATGAACAACTGCAACTCCTCTATCGCAACAAAAGTATCACTCTGGTCAAGTTCCGGCTCAGGAACATTCATATAAAGTGATTTGCCCGAATAGAAACGTGCTGCCTCGGCATAATTGCCACGGGGATAATTGGTGTAACAAGCCTTGAAACATTGTGCCGCAGTTGTATAGTCGCCCGAATCGTAGTAACACATTGCAAGTATATACATTGATTCATCGGCCTTATCGCTACCTTTCAACAGGGTAACCACACTCTCTATGAGCGTTGCCGCCTTGCTGTAATCGCCCTTCATATAGAGAGCTTTAGCCTCTTCATACTTATACTCCACATCGTTCATCTTCAATACTTTATTGTATGAATCGCACGATGCAAGAACAAGCACGGCAAGCAATATTATATAATTTAATCGGTTCATAAAAAATCTCTTATAATAACAAGACAACTTGCAACACAGCATGCACTTTTAGCGCAATTAATCACAAATTGCCTGCAAAGATAGCATTTTCCCAACGGAATTGCAACCAATTCTACGTTATTATTTATAATAAAAAAGCAAATAAACGTAAAAAAAGCATAAAGGGAGAGCAAGGGTACAATTATAACATATACAACAGAGGAGTATTTGAATATTTCTTAGTATATTTGCGGTAAACCGCGAATATTTTCTGCACTCTCAGTAAAAACAACATTCAAACAAACTTGATGTTTCTTGCTCGTTTGTTGCCATATTTGCAGTAAAACAACAGAAAAAGAGATGAACTTCATATTAGAATCACCATACACACCAATGGGCGACCAGCCCGCAGCCATCTCACAACTTGTAGAGGGGGTGCGCAGCGGCACACCGGCACAGACACTGCTGGGTGTAACAGGTTCGGGAAAAACTTTTACCATAGCAAATGTGATAAAGGAGATTAACCGCCCCACGCTCATTCTCAGTCACAACAAAACCCTTGCCGCACAGCTATACAACGAATTCAAAGGATTCTTCCCAAACAACGCCGTGGAGTATTACGTTTCATACTATGATTATTATCAGCCCGAAGCATACATACCCACAAGCGACACATATATTGAAAAAGACCTTGCAATAAATGGAGAGATAGACAAACTGAGACTATCGGCAACATCCGCTCTTCTATCGGGACGAAAAGATGTTGTTGTAATATCCTCGGTATCGTGCATATACGGAATGGGTAACCCCGCCGACTTTTACAACAATGTGATAGAGGTGAAGGTGGGAGACAAGCTCGACCGCAACGTATTCTTGCGCAAATTGGTAAGCAGCCTTTACACCCGCAACGACCTCGACCTCAACCGAGGGAATTTCCGCGTAAAGGGCGACACCGTGGAGGTGAGCCTCGCATACAGTGACCACATTCTGCGTGTAACATTCTGGGACGACGACATCGACGGCATCGAAGAGATTGACGGAGAGACAGGAACCCGCCTCACCACCTTTGACGATTATAAGATATACCCGGCAAATCTTTTCATGACTACAAAAGAGAGCACAGAACGAGCCATAAAAGAGATTGAAAAAGATCTTGCCGAGCGTGAAGAGTATTTCCGCGAAGTGGGCAAGCCGTTAGAAGCCAAGCGCCTGCACGAAAGAGTTACATACGACATGGAAATGCTGCGCGAGCTGGGGCACTGCTCGGGCATTGAAAACTATTCGCGTTACTTTGACGGACGTGCACCCGGCACACGCCCCTACTGCCTGCTCGACTTCTTCCCCGACGACTTTCTGCTGATAATTGATGAAAGCCATGTGAGCGTGCCGCAAATACATGCGATGTATGGCGGCGACCGCGCCCGCAAGAGCAATCTTGTGGAGTATGGTTTCCGCTTGCCCGCGGCTTTTGACAACCGCCCTCTTAAATTTGAAGAGTTCACCCGGCTAACCCACCAGGTAATATATGTGAGCGCAACCCCTGCCGATTATGAGCTTGCACAGAGCGAAGGCATCGTTGTAGATCAGGTAATACGCCCAACCGGTCTTTTAGACCCGCAGATTGAGGTGCGCCCGGTTGAAAATCAGGTTGATAACCTCATGGAGGAAATACAACTGCGAGTGGAACGTGGCGAACGCGTACTTGCCACCACAGTGAGCAAACGCATGGCAGAAGAGCTCACCGAATATCTGCAGGGGCATGGTGTGCGTTGCAACTATATACACAGCGATGTTGAAACACTTGAACGCATACAAATAATGACAGACTTGCGCGAGGGCATATATGATGTGCTCATTGGTGTGAACCTGCTGCGCGAGGGGCTCGACCTCCCCGAGGTGTCGCTCGTTGCCATCTTAAATGCCGACTACGCAGGTTTCTTGCGCGACCACCGGTCGCTCACTCAGACAGCAGGGCGCGCCGCCCGCAACGTGAATGGTCTTGTAATTCTTTATGCCGATAAAATAACAGAAGGAATACAAAAGACCATAGACGAAACCACACGTCGCCGCACAAAGCAAATGGCATACAACAAAGAGCACGGCATCACCCCTACACCTATAAAGAAGGAGATAAGCAATGCCCTTATTCAAGAGAAAAAGACAAAAGAACCCGGTAACAAGAGCGTACTTTTCTACTCCGAGGAGAACACTCCCGCCACCATTGCCTGCGACCCCATTGTGGAGTATATGAACGCCGAACAGTTGAAGAAAAGCATTGAGCGCACAAAGCGTCTCATGCAGGAGGCCGCCGACAGAATGGAGTTCATTGAGGCAGCACAATACCGCGACGAGATGTTCAAACTGCAAGAACTGTTGAAAAATAAAAAGTAATTTTGTGATGCAGAAAAGTCATTCTACATTTGCAATGTCATTGCTTCGTCATACCAGCAACAAACTTGCATTTTTTAACAAAAAACCATATAAATAAATTATTTTGTTGCATAATTCATTTTTTTATTTCACTTTTGCAACCGCATATAAAACACTAACAATTAAAGAAATCATGTCTCAAATTAAATTTTACAAAGAAGAAGAACAAGTGCCCTTGGAAATGCACAAGGTGCGCGTAGTGCAAAAGCTTTATTTACCCACTGTTGAAGAACGCGTTAAAAAGATAAACGAAGCCGGCAACAACACATTCTTGTTGCAGAACAAAGATGTATTTATGGATATGCTCACCGATTCGGGTGTGAATGCAATGTCCGACAATCAGGTTGCGGCAATGTTCCAGGCCGACGACTCTTACGCCGGTTCCGAAACCTGCAACCGCCTGATGAAGGTTCTCAAAGAGGTGTTCGGCACAGAGTTTTTCTTGCCGGCACACCAAGGTCGCGCATGCGAAAATATTCTTGCCGAGACTTTTGTAAAACCGGGTGATGTTGTTCCCATGAACTACCACTTCACCACCACAAAGTCGCATATTACCCGCAGAGGTGGTTCTGTGGTAGAGGTTATTGACGAAAAAGGACTCATAGCACAGAGCGAGAACCCCTTCAAAGGCAACTTCGACCTTGAGCGCCTCGAAAATATCATAAAAGAGACCGGCCCCGAGCATGTTCCTTTCGTGCGCATAGAGGCAGGTACCAACCTCATTGGCGGACAGCCTCTTTCGCTCGACAATATGCTGAAAGTTGCTGCCATCTGTAAAAAATATGGTGTAATGAGTGTTCTCGACGCATCACTCCTGCAAGACAACCTCTACTTCATCAAGACACGCGAAGAGGCTTGCAAGAACATGAGCATCAAGGAGATAATACGCACATTGAGTGACCAGATGGACCTCATATATTTCTCAAGCCGTAAATTAGGATTTGCCCGTGGTGGAGCAATTATCTCCAACAACGAGAAACTCATAATCAAGATGAAGGAGTATATTCCTCTTTACGAAGGTTTCCTCACATACGGAGGTATGGAGGTGCGTTCTATGGAAGCTATGGCTGTTGGTTTATTGGAGACTCTCGACGAAGACATCATCAGCCAAGGCCCCATCTTCATTGAGCACCTTGTAAAAGAGCTCAACGACTATGGTGTTCCCATGATTCTGCCCGCAGGTGGCTTGGGTGCACACATCAACGCCATGGAGTTCCTCAAAGGAATGCCACAGAACCAGTATCCCGCAGGTGCTCTTGCCGCAGCCCTTTACATTGCAGGTGGTGTACGCGGAATGGAGCGTGGAACACTCTCTGAGCAGCGTGAGCCCGATGGTAGCGAACACTTTGCCGAGATGGAGCTTGTGCGCCTTGCATGCCCTCGCCGTGTATTCACACTTTCACAGATTAAATATTGCGCCGACCGTGTTAAATGGCTCTATGACAATCGCCACCTTATCGGTGGTCTAAAATGGGTTGAGGAGCCCAACGTGTTGCGCTTCTTCTTTGGTCGCTTAGTTCCCATTGGCGACTGGCAGGAGAAGCTTGCCGCAAAATTCCGCGAGGATTTCGGCGACAGCCTGTAAACCCCAAACATATAACAAGCAAGGCGTTACCGTGTGGTAACGCCTTGCTTGTTATTTTCATTTCTTTGCACTATTTTTGCAGGAAAGTTGCGTAAATCACTCAAACTATAACCTACACGCCCAAATGGATATATTAGGCTTTATTGACACCGAAAGCATTTTACAAATATGGCACAGCAACCATGTATTGCGGTTTGCGGTTTTTGTTGCAGCCGGCATTCTGCTACTGCATATTGCCAACCTGCTTTGTCGCAAAATTTTTGTACCTATCACCAATAAAATCACCCGCAGCACACAATCGAAATGGGACGATATTCTTTTCAGCGAGAATGTGATGACCAACTGCTGCAGAATGTTGCCACCGATATTACTACACCTTCTGTTGCCAAGAATGTTTGACACAACAGGAGAGATTTTTTTCTGGACTGTGAAGGTACTCGACATATACATCACCGCTTGTGCCATAAGACTTGCATTTGCCATTCTCAACGCCCTGTACGACCTTTCAAACCAAAACAGGAACCTAAAGAACAGGACTTTGAAAGGAGTATTTCAAATGTTCAAGATTATAGCAATATGCGTTGGAACAATAATCATAATCAGTATTATCATAGATAAGAATCCCTCCAATGTGCTCACCGGGCTTGGTGCCATGGCGGCAGTGCTGATGCTCGTTTTCAAGGACCCTATTATGGGACTTGTGGCAGGCGTGCAGTTGTCGGTGAATGATATGTTGCGCCCCGGCGACTGGATAACATTGCCAAAGCACGACGCAGACGGCATGGTGGTGGAAGTAACCCTCACAACCGTAAAAGTTCAGAACTGGGACAAGACCATAACCACCATTCCACCATATGTTCTTGTGAGCGAATCGTTCCAGAACTGGAGAGGAATGTTTGACAGCGGCGGCAGACGCATAAAACGTTCTATTTATATTGATATGAACTCCATTGGATTCTGTAGCAAAGAGCAGATAGAAAAGTTCACGCAAAAAGGCTGGTTAGAGGGGCTTGATTGCAGCGAAGAGATTGTAAACCTCACCGTGCTGCGCAATTACATAGACATCTATCTGCGCAATAATCCACGCGTAAACAAGGATATGATTCTTATGGTGCGACAGCTGCAACCCACGGCACAAGGCTTGCCGCTTGAACTATACTTCTTTTCTGCCAACACAGCTTGGGTAGCCTACGAGCACCTGCAAGCCGATATTTTTGAACACCTCATAGCCATGCTGCCAGAATTTGGTATAAAAGCGTTCCAAGCACCTGCCGGCAGCGACTTTGCGAACAAGCAACAGAACTACTTGTAAATCAAAAATATACAGGGAATTTTCGACAAATCGGGCACACGATTTTTCCAATCTTTCACCATGCGGGTGCGCACATATTCATCGGCACAGGTGAGATTTGCCGCAATGCATAATTTTGTTTGCGGGCGGCAATTTTTAAGAATATCTTCCACCATCTTGCCATTGCGATAAGGTGTCTCTATGAACAACTGTGTTTGGTCCTCATTATACACCCGTTGTTCGAGCTTGCGCAGTGTCTTTGCACGTTCCTCGGGTTTAATCGGAAGATAGCCGTGGAAAGCGAAGCTCTGCCCGTTGAACCCCGATGCCATCACAGAAAGTATAATACTCGAAGGACCCACGAGCGGCACCACCTTCAACCCTTTACGCTGTGCAATGGCAACAACATCGGCACCCGGGTCTGCCACCGCAGGACAACCAGCCTCCGAGATTACACCCATGGGATTTCCATCTTGCAAGGGTTTCAAATAACCTGCAATATCGGCAGGAGAGGTGTGTTTATTAAGTTCAAAGAACTGCGAACCATCAATATCAAACTGAGCATCAACTGAACGCAAGAAACGCCTTGCCGAGCGTATATCTTCTACAATAAAATGACGGATACCCGCAATAACCTCCGCATTGTATTGCGGAAGAACATTGTTCAAAGGGGTATCGCCTAATGTAACAGGCAACAGATAAAGTGCAATATCCATCTTATTCTTAATTTATTCAATCATCACTTTGCGGGAGCTGCGAAAAGAGACGCTTGCCCCTTGCATAATATTGCCACAAAAGAGAAAAACCACCAAGCAACGAAGGAGCGACAGCATGCCTCATATTCTCCTCCCGCGATGCAGAAAATTCCTTGTTCATATTGGCAAAATCCCTGCGCGCGCGCAAAACAGCCTTAAAGTTCCCCCATTCGCCGGTAAAAAGGAACTTAAATGCAGCCACATAATCGAGCAGGCAACGCACGCGCATCACACCATGCAACTGAGCATCAGAAACATTCTTATATAGCAACAACAGGTTGTTCCTGAAGTTAAGGTAAGTCTTTTGCGGATTGCTTTTTGCCAGCGTTGCACCGCCAACATGATAAACCGTGCTCGCAGGAAGCGCCATAATAACACCACCACGAGCAATCATACGCCAACAGAGGTCTATCTCCTCCATGTGAGCAAAGAAACGGCTGTCAAGCCCACCAACTGCTTTATAAACACTGCTGCGCACCATAAGTGCTGCACCGGTAGCCCAAGAGACACGGCTAGGGGTATCATATTGCCCGCTATCCTTTTCAACAGCATCAAAAAGCCTGCCACGGCAATATGGGTAACCATAACAGTCAATAAACCCGCCTGCCGCACCTGCATATTCAAAGCTGTCCCTTTCTTTATATGAGAGTATCTTCGGTTGGCAGGCAACCACAGTTTCATCTTTATCCATCTGTGCAAGCAACGGAGATATCCAACCATCGGTAACCTCAACATCACTATTCAACAGTATGTAAAATTCTGCATCAACCTGTGCAAGAGCACGGTTATACCCCTCGGCAAAGCCATAATTCTTGCCAAGCTTTATTAGTTGCACCGCAGGAGAGAGAGATAGTACACGTTCCACAGAATCATCGGAGGAACCATTATCGGCAACAATAATCCTTGCCTCGGGGGAATATTTTACCACCGAGGGAAGAAAACGGGATAGCATTGCTGCACCGTTATAATTCAAAATGACTATTGCAACCCGCTTATACATAAATACCTATTCTAAAACCTCATCAACCAGCAGAGATTGCTTATCCTCGCTGAAACCACCCAGACGCACACGCACCAAATGGTTCACAAGAGCAGCATCGGCAGGCATCTCCACTCTTATATAATTACCGGTAAAGCCACCCATAGGCATTCCTGCACGCGGTTTCTCAAAAAGCACCACCGCCTCTGTGCCTATGAAACGTTCATAAAAAGCTATACGTTTCTCCTCGGAAAGCTCTATAAGAAGACGGCTGCGGCGGTGTTTCTCGGCGGGCGAAACTGCACCATCTATTTTAAGCGCCTGCGTACCCGGGCGTTCCGAGTAACTGAACACATGCAACTGCGAAATATCGAGCCCTTTTATAAAATTATAAGCCTTTTCAAAGAGCTCATCGCTCTCACCGCGCGTTCCCACAATAACATCAACACCAATAAAGGCATCGGGCAAGATTCTGCGCACCGTTGCAATCTTCTCGGCAAAAAAAGCAGTATCGTAGCGACGATGCATGAGTTTCAACACCTCATCACTACCGGCTTGCAAAGGAATGTGCAAATGTGGCATAAAAGCACGCGAAGAAGATATATATTCTATTATTTCGTCTGTTATGAGATTGGGCTCTATCGAAGAGATGCGGTAGCGTTCAATACCCTCTACCCCATCGAGAGCCTTTACGAGAGAGACAAAACTCTCACCGGTTGATTTTCCAAAATCCCCGATATTCACACCCGTTATCACAATCTCCTTGCCGCCCTCGCGAGCTGCCATCTGTGCCTGTTCCACAAGCTCAGACACATGAGGGTTACGGCTGCGACCACGGGCAAACGGAATAGTGCAATAAGTACAGAAATAATCACAACCGTCCTGCACCTTCAAAAAATAGCGGGTGCGGTCGCCCCGCGAACATGAATGCACAAAGTTGCGCACATCTTTTGATGGCTGAGCATGCCACTCGCCACCATCGGCATGTTTCTCCAAACTTCCAAGATGTTCAAGCACCTTGCCCTTTCTGTCAATGCCCAGAACAACATCAACACCCAGTTCCTTAGACAATTTCTCGGGCGACAGCTGCGCATAACAACCTGTTACAACAACATACGCCCCCGGGTGTTGTCTCACCAACTTATGAATAGCCTGCCGGCACTTCTTTTCAGCCTCCTGAGTAACTGCACAACTGTTTATAATACAGATATCGGCTTTTTCGCCACGGCGCGCCGTGCGTATGCCCGCCTCTTGCAACGCCCGTTCAATGGTTGCCGTCTCCGAAAAATTCAATTTGCAACCCAGCGTGTAATAAACAGCCTTCTTATCTTTGAATACAGAATTATCTATCATAATATATCAATCTCCCTGCAAAGATAGTGCAAGCCGAGAGGAGAATAAAATAAATTCATTTATTTTTTATCCCGAGGCGCAGCCTATTTTCGCGAAGCAAAGATAGTGCAAGCGAGCAAAATGTAAAGTTTACTTTGGCATTTTAATGCGAGGCGCAGCCTATTTTCGCGAAGCAAAGATAGTGCAAGCGAGCAAAATGTAAAGTTTACTTTGGCATTTTAATGCGAGGCGCAGCCTATTTTCGCGAAGCAAAGATAGTGCAAGCGAGCAAAATGTAAAGTTTACTTTGGCATTTTAATGCGAGGCGCAGCCTATTTTCGCGAAGCAAAGATAGTGCAAGCGAGCAAAATGTAAA
>CAYRFX010000049.1:0-17892 GCA_964423665.1 uncultured Bacteroidaceae bacterium
ATTTCAGATGACTGCGTTGCTTGCGGTACATGTATCGACGAGTGTCCTCAGGGTGCAATTTCAGAGGGTGAGAAATATTCAATCAACCCGGATATGTGCATCGATTGCGGTTCTTGCGCAAGTGTTTGTCCTTCAGAGGCAATCCACGAGGGTTAATTACATGCAGTGAACAAAGATTAAAAGAGCCTGCCCGGTGGGCAGGCTCTTTTTTTGACCTAAACATTACATCATGAAACTACTTATTCACATAATTGTAAAATCGGCAATACTCACCATCATAGGCATTGCAGTATATCTTTTATTTGTAAATTTTATTGCATAGAGAGGGATAGCACCCTGCAAGGGTGCGTACATTCAGGCACTTGTGCCACATTGTTGCGCAAAGAAATACAAAGCTCTCCAACTTTCACAGACAAGGGAAGCCATTGGAAACTGCACCAATAAAAAACCCACTTCGATCGTGCTCGAAGTGGGTTACCTTTATTTTACAACATCTACGTTTACTTAATCACAACCTTCTTGCCGTTTACGATGTAAATACCCTTTTCGGTAATTACATCTATCTTGCGACCTTGGAGGTCATAAATCTCGGCAGTTCCCTCCTCGCTCATAATCTCCTCTATGCCGGTGGTGTTGCTTATGGTGCCGGCGTAGTTGGCGGGAGTGAGAGAGGTGATGCCGTCGGGGAGAGCAAGAACTATGTTGCTGAGGCTGAACTCGGCACTTGCTGCGGTGAAGGCGTCGGTGGCTCTCACGGTGATTACAAGCACGTCGCCGCTATAATTCTTGAACAGTGCATTGGTCTGTGAGGTACACATTATCTTGGTGGTGTTCTCGCTTATCTTGTTCGATGCGACAGAGTGTTTCTTATAGTTGGTGCGGCTGCCAAAGTCTATCATGTCGCACTCGTTCTCCTCGTCATAAACTATCTCTATGCCGGTGGGGAGGGTGAGCTCGAACTCTATCTGGCAGATATCGGTATCGGGGTTCTCCATGAGTACCTCTATCTCTTTCTCCTCACCTGCACCTATAGAGAAGGGTTCGATGGTGAGAGAGGATTGTGCTGCGCTACGGGTTTGTGCTGCGGCTTTCTTGGGGGCTGCGGCACTTGAGCTACTGTTCAGGATTATGTTCGCAAGGGCGGCAAAGTCGCTCACGTTCACTGTGCCATCGCCATTTACATCGGCTGCATCGGTGGCGGGGCTTACTTCCAAGATTACGTTGGCAAGGGCGGCAAAATCGCTCACATTCACTGTTGCATCACCATTAATATCGCCGGTGGTGCTTGCCTGAATTTCCACTATATTGGTAAAGTTTTTCCAATAAGAGGTACTTAGAAGAGTGCTTTCATCTATGGGAACTAACATTATCTGGTCGAGCAGGAATTTGACTGCCTGTTTGGGACTCGTCGATATAAAGTAGGACGAACCGGACTTTCTTATCAAGCGGGCTATTTCTATATTTATATTCACTGTGTTGTTGTTTGCATTGATGCCGTACCCGCTATTTGTGATATTAAATATATAATCCTCGCCGGTGCTATCTTTAAGGAAAATAGTGTCGATGCATGAGCGGTCGGGGACTATGGCATCTTCTGCCTTTATACCATAGCCGCCACTTCGAATAGGGAACGAATCGCAAGGGAATACCGCCAACTGTTTTTTATTCTGATTCACATGAACTTTCAAGAAAGAATCGGCATAGCTGCCACCTGATATATTAAGTGTATCTTCATACGACTGAATAAACCAAGGCGGTGTAACAAGCGCAATCTTGTATCGCCCGCTGCGTGCGCCACTTACTCCAAATGTTATATCGGGAAGAATTGAGCCGTTTGCCAATGCCATAAAATAGTCATTACCATTAAGAGTGCCTGTAACATCCGGGTTATATTGCGGAATATATACATTTTGCCAGTATCCTTGAGCGCTTTTTATGATGCTTGACGAAATATTGCAGTGAATTGTATGCAGCTTTATCCCTTGTTCTTCACGCAGAGAAACGTTCGATTGGTAGGCTGCTTTTGTACCGGCAGGAACGTGAAGCACAGCACTCTCATAGTGCTCAACAAAGGCATCGCTATAAAGCAACGCAGGCAGTTCCGATTGTACATATATATCTTTAAGCATCGTACAACCTCCGAAGGCTGCATCCTCAATTATTTCCACATCTTTACCGATGGTTACACTTACGAGGGAGTCACAACCCTGAAATGAGCCTTTTCCTACTGCTGTAACTCCATTACCGATGGTAACGCTTGTGAGACCGATGCAACCATTGAATGCACCTTGCTTAATTATATAATTATTACCAAATGGGTTCTTCTCGGGAAGTGTTATCTCGGCATCGCTACCAAGGTAGCCGATGAGATTACCATCGTTGCTAAATAAGTAATCGTCGATCAGACTACAACCTCTGCAATCTACTACTACATGGGCATAATAAGCTACATAACCGTAATCTTCGCTACCTGCAACTATTCTCAACAAAGAGGAATCATAAACGGTCTTTAGGTTCTCACAACCCTTGAACGCTTCATGGGCAATACTTGTAACGCTGGTGCCTATTGTCACACGTGCAAGACCGGTGCAATTTTTGAACGCAGACTGCTCGATACCGATAACACTATTAGGGATTGTTACACTAGTGAGGTCCGTGCAACCATAGAACGCTTCATTACCTATGCTAACAACGCTATTGGGAATCTCAACGCCAGCAAGTCCCGTGCAGCCACTGAACGCACCATCACTAATGTTTACAACACTATTAGGGATTGTAATGCTTGTGAGACCCGTGCAACCACTGAACGCCCAAGAATCAATACTTGTTACGCTGGTACCTATTGTCACATGTGCAAGACTGGTGCATTCCGCGAACGTAGCCGTCCCAAAGTTGGTAACACTATTAGGGATTATTACACTTGTGAGACCCGTACAACCATAGAACGCATAATTTTCTATGCTGGTAACACTATTTGGGATTGTTATACTTGTGAGACCTGTGCAACCATAGAACGCACTACCGCCAATACCTGTAACACCGCTACCGATGGTTACGTTGGTGAGACCATTGCAATTATAAAACGCGGCATTACCAATGCTTGCAACACTATTAGGGATAGTTATGCTTGTGAGACCCGTGCAACCATAGAATGCACAATCTCCTATGCCTGTAACGCTATAGGTCTTTCCATTAATGGTTATTGATGAGGGTATATTTACTATCGTATTATTTCCCAAATAATCTATGAGTTGTACAGTCTCCTCCTCTTCTGAGAGCACAATAAATGCAAAATCATCGGAAACTATCTCGCCTACAGCTACAATATTGGCAAATTGCTTCCAAGTCGTATCGATTGTATATACTTTTTTACCTAAAGCAGGAACATAGAGCGTTACATCTTCGTATAAACCATCGAATGCATAATCACCAACCTTTGACACTGGATTGATAGAAAGGCAGTGTATCTCTTTAAGGTCGCTGCACGCCTCAAATGCATATTCCCCTATGCTTGCGATATTTTCGGGAATCGTGATGGAAGTTATGCCGTGAATACCATTGAAAGCGCCATTGGCTATGGCTGTTGCAAAGTCTGGAATTACGGCACCCTTGCAACCGAGTATTAAATTATTTCCTTGCATTAGTACATTGGAACCTTCGGGCGAGCTATATGTGGTGTTACCCACTGCTACTGTTATTTTTTCAAGGTTATTATTATGAGTGAATGCATATTCTCCTATGCTTGACAAGCTCGCAGGAATGTGTATCTCGCGCAAGTCACAATATTGAAATACATAATCGCCTATACTATTTATTCCTTCGGGAATTGTAATTGCTGTCAGGCTGCTGCAATCCTTTAATAGGAATGTTGGTAATGATGTCACTTTTTCACCTATTACAACAGATGTGAGAGTGGCTATGTATGCAAAAGGAGAAAAACCGGATAAATAATGAGCATTATAAGCAAGGTTGCGACCAATGTAAATGTTTTCAAGTGGACAACTGTTGAATTGTCCATCATAACCATTTTCACCCAAAGTAATGCTACTCTCTCCATCTTCTATGCACACGCTTTTAAGACCGGTACATTTATAGAAGGCATAGTTCCCTATATTGGTTACACTTGCCGGTATGCTTATACTTGTCAGACCGGCGCATTCACGAAATGCGTGCTCACCAATTGCTGTTACTGCATATTTGTCTCCTTCAATATCAACTTCACTTGGGATTATAATGTCGCCTTTATACTCATCGGCAATATAATCATATGTATTACCTTTGAAGGTTACTGCACAGGTTTTGGCAACCGAATCGGTTATTGTGTAGTAAATACCATCAGAAGCGACTGCTGCCAACTCCACCACATTTGCAAAAACAGACCAACCCGTTGCAGCCTTGTATGCATTTTTTGAACCTCGGGGAACATAGAGCGTAACTGCAGCGGTAGATACATTTTCAAAGGCTGTTGAAGGCAATGTGGGTGGTGTTGCGCCCTGAGCGTGTATTTCCTTGAGAGCGGAACAACCATAGAATGCGTAATCCTCGATAGTTGTTACACTATTGGGTATCTCCACGCTTGTAAGACTTGTGCAGTCCATAAAGGCTCCATAACTGATAGTTTCCACATTATTCGTGATTATCACGTTTTTAATATCGGAACCGGCAAATGCTAAATTACCTATTTTTTCTACGCTAAATGGTATATATGGATCTGTTAATAATGAATAGGTTCCGGCCTGTTTCAGATAAAGTTTTTTTGAATAATATAGAGGTGTACTATATACAGGAGCTGGAGCTCCAATTACCACCAAGTCTGTTGAAATAGAAAAGTCTATATTAAGCCAAGCTGCAAGGTCATCAATATATACAGCTGTGAGCCCGACGCAGTTATAAAAAGCCTCCATTCCAACGGTTTTAATACTGGTAGGCAACTTTATACTTGTTAATCCGCTGCTGTAGCTAAAAGCAAAATCCCGTATGCCTGTAACGCTGTAGGTTTTTCCATCATAAGTAACACTTTCGGGTATTACCACATCACCACTATATGTGGATACAGGTTGCCAACCTGCTCCCGTAAAAGAATAAGTACAACTAACCTCTACAACTGTGCTATCGCCGGTTATATTGTAATAAATTCCATCGACATCAAAGTCGGGTTTGTCAACAGCTACGATACTTTGTACAATTTTCGCAACGTTATTAGCCGTAGTATCGGCTTTTAACTCGTGGGCATTAGCCGCGATACTGCATATCGGCAAAAGCACCGCAAGCAGAAAACTAAAATAAAACTTTTTCATGAGAACTTATAATTTAACCATTTATAATTCAAATATTATAAGCCTCGCACAGATAATAGCCATTCAATGCCACCACAAAAAAAGGCGCGAGACTTATTGTCTTGCGTCCATCAACTTGCAGGCATCGCCAAACGCCGTAACCAAATGAACCCAGAAGAAACAATATTCCCACGCCGTGGATATACTGCTCCCTCATTAAGGGCGAGTGTATATACACAGAATGAGCATTAGTCGCTTGAGTCCTTGGTATTAAATTTTGGCGAATTTACAAGTTGGGACTTATGCAAAAATGCTTTCTTGCGCCGGTTCATTTATTACAAATCAACCAACATAGGCAAAGATAATGTAAAAGAGTGAATTATTATGTAAACAAGTGGGAAAATTCTTTTTTAATGCGAAACGAGCTATGCTAAACTTATTTTTTTCGTTTATAAGTAATATCTATGATATATAAACAAATAATCGATGCGCTTCACCAAGCGCATCGATTATTTGTTTATAAGAAACTATTAATTAATAGTTCTCGGGCTTAATCTGGAAGTATGCTTTGGGGTGAGCGCATACGGGGCACATCTCGGGTGCCATCTTGCCAAAATGCAAGTGACCGCAGTTGCGGCACTGCCATACACAGTCGTTGTCGCGGCTGAATACCATACCGCTCTGAACATTCTGCAACAATTTCTTGTAACGCTCCTCATGCGCAGCCTCAACCTTTGCAACAGCCTCGAACATTGCAGCAATCTCCATAAAGCCCTCCTCGCGGGCCTCTTTTGCCATTGTGGGGTACATATCGGTCCACTCGTAGTTCTCACCGGCAGCTGCATCTACGAGGTTGTCATCGGTACCGCCAATGCCGTGTACCAACTTGAACCACATTTTTGCATGCTCTTTCTCCTGGTCTGCTGTCTCCTGGAAGATAGCGGCAATCTGCTCAAAACCATCTTTCTTTGCTTTGCTTGCGTAATATGTATATTTATTACGTGCCTGACTCTCACCTGCGAACGCTGCCCACAAGTTAGCCTCGGTCTTTGTTCCTTTCAATGATTTATCCATAATTCTTAATTGTTAAATTGTTTATCCATGCAATTATCGCACTTTTCCGCAACAACTGCAATAGTTTATATCAAAATATTTCTTAAAAAGTTTCGCTTTTTATTTGCAACCTGCGCAGCGAGGCTTAATCTGCTTGAAGAAGTCGTTGCCTTTGTCATCTACCAAGATGAATGCGGGGAAGTCCTCCACCTCGATTTTCCAAATTGCCTCCATGCCGAGCTCGGGATACTCAACGCACTCAATGCTCTTGATGTTGTTCTGTGCAAGGATTGCTGCGGGACCACCTATTGAGCCGAGGTAGAAACCGCCGTGCTTTTTGCAAGCGTCGGTTACCTGCTGGCTGCGGTTACCCTTGGCAAGCATAATCATAGAGCCACCATTCTCCTGGAACAAATCAACGTATGAGTCCATGCGACCGGCTGTTGTGGGACCCATTGAGCCGCAAGGCATGCCGGCGGGGGTTTTTGCAGGACCTGCATAGTAGATAGGGTGGTCTTTAATATACTGAGGCAAGCCCTCGCCACGGTCGATGCGCTCTTTGAGCTTTGCGTGGGCAATGTCGCGACCCACGATAATTGTTCCGTTGAGCGAAAGACGGGTTGCAATGGGATATTGCGACAGCTGGGCACACACCTCTTTCATGGGGCGGTTCAAATCTACGCGTACAATATCGCCCTCACCGGCGTTGCGCAACTCCTCGGGAATGAGTGTTGCAGGCTGGTCGTCGAGTTTCTCAATCCATATACCGTCTTTATTGATTTTTGCCTTGATGTTGCGGTCGGCAGAACAACTAACACCCATGCCTACGGGGCAACTTGCACCGTGGCGGGGCAGGCGAACCACGCGAATATCGTGGGCAAGATATTTACCACCGAATTGTGCGCCAAGGCCTATGCGGTGAGCCTCGTCGAGCAACTGTTTCTCGAGCTCAATATCGCGAAAAGCACGACCGGTTTCGTCGCCTGTTGTGGGCAGATTGTCATAGAAATGTGTTGATGCCAACTTAACCGTGAGAAGGTTTTTCTCGGCAGATGTGCCACCAATCACAAAAGCAATGTGATAAGGAGGGCAGGCTGCAGTTCCCAGGCTCTTCATCTTTTCTACAAGGAAAGGAACAAGGGTTGCAGGGTTCAAAAGCGCCTTTGTCTCTTGATAGAGGTATGTTTTATTGGCAGAACCACCACCTTTTGTAACCATGAGGAAACGATACTCCATGCCCTCGGTAGCTTCAAGGTCTATCTGTGCAGGGAGGTTGCAACGTGTGTTCACCTCGTCATACATATTAAGGGGAGCATTCTGGCTGTAACGCAGATTCTCCTGAGTGTAGGTGTCATAGACTCCGCGAGCGAGAGCCTCCTCGTCGCAGAAGCCGGTCCACACTTGCTGACCCTTCTCGCCGTGTATGATGGCGGTACCTGTATCCTGGCACAGTGGCAACTGCCCTTTGCACGCAACCTCGGCGTTGCGCAAGAAAGTGAGTGCAACATATTTATCGTTCTCGCTTGCCTCGGGGTCGGTGAGAATCTTGGCTACCTGCTCGTTGTGGGAGCGGCGCAACATAAAAGAGACGTCACGGAATGCTGTGCGAGACATAAGCGTTAATGCCTCGGGGGTAACTTTAAGCATTGGTTTGCCCTCAAACTCGCCTACCGACACGCCCTCTTTTGAGAGGAGGTAGTACTCTGTTGTGTCTTTGCCCTGCTGGAACATGTGGGCATACTTAAATTCGGGAATTGCTGCCATGATTTTATGTTTTTATGTTTAACAATTATTCTTCTTTCCACTGCTCCTCATCATATGTTTGATAGAGGAAATCATTATATGGATACTTTTGAACGTGCAACTCGCACACTCTCTTATATATTATTTCCTTGAGGTCATCAATATTGCGACGCTCGCGTGCCGAGATGAAAATGCAATTATCGGCAAGCTTGGATAGCCAGGAGGCTTTCAACTCGTCGAGGGTGATGTTCTCACGCGTCTTTGGAGTGAGGTCATCGGGTTCTTTCTCAACATATGTAAAGGCATCTATCTTATTGAAAATGACCATCACGGGCTTATCACCACAGTTAAGGTCGGCAAGGGTTTTATTAACCACCGCTATCTGGTCTTCAAACTCGGGGTGGGAGATATCTACAACGTGTAGCAACAAATCGGCCTCACGCACCTCGTCAAGGGTAGATTTGAAAGATTCCACAAGATCGGTGGGAAGCTTGCGTATGAAGCCCACCGTATCCGACAAGAGGAAGGGGAGGTTCTCTATTATCACTTTGCGCACCGTGGTGTCGAGTGTTGCAAACAGCTTATTCTCGGCAAAGACCTCGCTCTTGGCAAGCAGGTTCATGAGGGTGGATTTTCCAACGTTGGTATAACCCACAAGTGCCACACGAATGAGACGCCCGCGATTCTTGCGCTGGATAGACTTCTGACGGTCTATCTGCGCCAGCTGCTCCTTGAGAAGAGACATGCGTCCCAGAATTATACGACGGTCCATCTCGAGCTGCGTCTCACCCGGACCACGCAAGCCCACGCTGCCGCCCTTGCCACTGCCCGAACCGCCACCCTGGCGTTCGAGGTGGGTCCACAATCGCTGTAAGCGAGGGAGCATATATTTGTATTGCGCAAGCTCCACCTGCACCTTTGCATGGGCTGTCTGTGCGCGCATGGCAAAAATGTCCAATATCAGCGAAGTGCGGTCAAGTATTTTTATTTTAAGTTCTTTTTCAATGTTACGCAACTGCTTCGCAGAGAGTTCATCATCAAAGATGACCATACCAATCTCTTCATCGGTATCTTTGCGCATCTCCACATAAGAGGCAATCTCCACGAGCTTGCCACTGCCGACATACATTGCCGAATGGGGGTGCTCAAGCCGTTGCGTGAAACGTTTAACCACCTCGGCACCTGCTGTTTGGGCAAGAAACTCAAGCTCGTCGAGGTACTCGTTGGTCTTACGTTCGTTCTGCGTGGAGGTTATAAGACCCACAAGAACGGCTGTCTCCTTTTTGGTGGTGGATATTACAAATTCTTTCATTAACTATATAATGTTTACTATGCGAAGATAGTTATAATTTTTAAGATTTTAACATAAATGGCAATGATGAAACCGAATATTGCAGAATATATCATACTATTGCACGGTAACACCCCCCGGCAACTGCTTTCACATATCCCTTCATCTCCATCTCAAAGAGCAGAGGCATGAGCACATTTACCGGAATGTTCGCTTGCACAACCAATAGGTTTAGCTGCAAGCCGTCCGAAGAGGATTTGAGCAATTTCATCACCACCTCCTCCTGCGATGTGAATTCAGGAAAAATTTCTGTTTGCCGTGCCTTCGCAGTTTTACCTGCGGCCCAGTTCATCGCCTCCACGAAATCATAGGCAGATGTTATGAGGGCTGCACGGTTACGCGCCACAAGCTCGTTGCAACCGCAGGAGTATTGGTCATTCACTCTCCCGGGAAAGGCAAAGCAATCGCGCGAATAGCCTTGCGCCATTGATGCGGTAATTAAAGAGCCGCCTTTTGATGCCGACTCCACAACCACGGTAGCATCGGCAATGCCGGCAACTATTCTGTTGCGCTGAACAAAGAACTGCGGGAAAGGATTGGTCTCGCTCATAAACTCGGTGAGAAGACCACCACCCCTCTCTATCATACTTTTTGCCGTTGCACGATGTGTTTGGGGGTATATCATATCGAGACCATGGGCAAGGACACCAACAGTGGGCAGCCCGGCCTCCACCGCTGCACGATGGGCGCATATATCTATTCCATAGGCAAGACCGCTCACAATGAGAGTACCCGGCAACAAGCGGGCAAGGTCGCCTACAAAGCTACGACACAACTCCTTGCCATATTCTGTTGCGTGACGGGTGCCCACTATGGATACTATATGGCGGGCGTTATACGGAATATCGCCCAGCGAATAAAGGGCTATCGGTGCATCGCTGCACTCAAACAGGCGGGAGGGATAATCACTATCGTTCAGGCATGTGAGTTTAATGCCTTTTGAGGAGACAAAGTCCATCTCACGCTTGGCCCGCTCCATAATCTCGGGAGACTTCAGTGCATTAACAAACAGAGGTGAGACACCTGGAAGGATATCGTTTATATCTGAAAGATTCTCAAACAGCTCTTTTGCACTGCCGGCGACATCTATCACTTGACGAATAAAAGCAGGATTGTGTACCTGCACCCTCGAAAGGGCAAGCACACAAACCTGCTCGCTTATGGTGGAATCGAAAGCCACTACTTCAGAATTGATTTGAACGCTTCGTCATTTGCATATTTTGCAAATTCAAGGTCGCCAAGAGCCTTGCTTGCCATAGAGGGGTCGAGCTTGACAGCACTCTTCAAACCATCATAGATAAGAGAGGCGTTGCCTGTGCGTGCACCAAGAACAGCCTTTATGTAGTGGGTTGTTGCATCGGGCTCCTTGATGGAGGCAATAGTCTTTTTCGCTGTGCTGTAATCGCCATCGAGCAACTGTGCAAGCGCTGTGCTGTTTGTGGGCTCTTTCTCGAGCAGATATGCAGCACGACCATACAAGCCCTGTGCAATGTAGAGGTTACCAAGAGCCTCATCACCGGCTTTTGCACCTGCACCTATTGCCATATACGACTCTGCTGCAGCGATATTGCCCTGCAAGAGCTCCATATAACCAAGGTTTACATTTACCTCGGGAGCATTCTTATCTACTTTGGCAGCCTGTGCAAAATAATCGGCAGCAGTGGTATAGTCGCCCGCATTGTATGCAAGCACACCAAGATTGTTGTAGCCGCGATAGTCGGCAGGATAGAGTGTGGTAGCTGTTGAATATATCTCTTTCTTCTTTTCCACATCATCGGTGAGGATTGCCGAATAGAGAATCTCTTCGAGAGAGAGCACCTTGGGATCCGATGCAAACTGCTCCATAATCTCATCGTCGGAACGGCCGATAAGCTGATAGTTGAGTGTGATGCGTGCACGACGCAACTGGGGGAGTATCTCGTCGGCAAGGTCGCTATAAACAGAGGAGATGTTCTTTATCTGCTGCTCGCGCTCCTCGGGCTCGTTATACATTGAGAGGACGCGCAGGATAATCTCTTTGTCGGGAAGATTAGACTTTGATACAAGTTCTTTGAAACCTTCCCAGTCCTCGGCTGTATAATCGCTGTCGAGATAACCCTCCAATTTTGCTTTGTCCATCTCTTTCTTGACAAACTTTGAGGTATTGCTCTCGCGACCTGTGGCAATATCAGTATTAAGAGACATTCCACCATCGGGAGAAGCGTATGCCGAAACCTCTACATTATCGACAACCTTATTCTTTGTATCGGTTGCAATATCGCCCATTGTGGCTGTGAGTTCCTTCATGGCTGCACTGTTAAGCTCGGCAGCACGCAGATTGGTCTGCTGAATGAGGAACATGATATTCGCCTCCTTTGCCTGTTTGATAACGCGCTGGAAAGCGTCCTCACCCACTGCAATGCGTGCATTTTTTGCCGTTGTGCGATAGAGCTGAGATGTTGCGATACAACCATCGGCAACCTTAACCTCGGGGAGAGAATATGTTTTATCGCCTTTTTTCACTGTGAAATTAAGATACAAGGCACATTTCTCCATGGCGGGGATATAGTCGAAGGTCATTTTCATTGTAAAGTTACCGCCACGGTCATAAAGAATGGTGCGGTTGTTGCCGCGCACCTTCTCACCTTGGAAGATTGCAGATTCGGCTGTGGCAGAACCACCCTCATATTTAAGCACGGGAGTTACCGTGAGAACCGATTTTTTGTTAAAGAACTTTGCAGGGAACTTTCCATCTATTGTTACAGGGATTTCACTACCCACAACCTCCAGCACTGCGGGTGTTACTGTAAAATACTCTGCGGGAAGCTCGCCCATTTTAGAACTGCACGAGCAGAAGAGAACTACCAATAATGATAGCAGGAATGATAATTTTTTCATCGTTTTATAATATTATTGTTTATTTGCCAAATTTTACGCGAAGATAGTTTTATTTCTCCATTCTGCAAACACAAAACCACGCTCATTTATGTACTTTTCAATATTTTTCACTTATATGCTTTATTACGCGGGTGGTGTTCTATAATCTCCTCGCGCAAACGGGTGCGGTCTATATGCGTGTATATCTCTGTCGTGGCTATACTCTCGTGCCCGAGCATCGCCTGTATTATACGCAGATTCGCCCCACCTTCTAACAGATGAGTGGCAAAGGAATGGCGAAAGGTATGCGGGCTTATATTCTTTGTAACACCGGCAACAGCTGCCAGCTCTTTGATAAAATGAAAAACCGTTATGCGCGAGAGCGACTTTTTACGCCGGTCGCTTATAAATACATAATCCTCGCAACCCGCTTTTATCTCTATTCTGTTGCGTTCCTCAAAATATGCCTCCAGCTCGGCAATAGCACGCTGTGATATGGGGACCAAACGTTGTTTCTCGCCTTTTCCCATTACACGAATGAAACCGTCGGAGAGATAGAGGTCGGACAATTTAAGGTTACACAACTCGGAAACGCGCAGACCGCAACTATAAAGCATCTCAATCATTGCCCTGTTGCGCTGTCCCTCGGGCTTTGAGAGGTCTATGCTGTTTATAATATCATCAATCTCCTGAACGGAAAGCACCGAGGGCAGGCGGAAACCTATCTTAGGAGTTTTAAGAATCTCGGTGGGGTCGGTCTCCAAAAAGCCATCGAGCCGCAAGAAATCGTAAAATGAGCGAAGCGACGAGAGAATGCGCGCCTGCGAACGAGGCAGAATACCCACATCGTTCAAAGCCTCAAGAAAAGAGCGAAAATCCTCAACCTCGGCAGCCAACAGTTCCTTACCCGCAGCCGACAAAAAAGCTTCGAACTTTCCCACATCGCTCAAATATGCCTCCAAGGTCCTTGGAGAGAGCGATTTTTCGAGCCTCAAATATATGCGATATCTGGCAAGCGGCGAATTATCGCGCTGCCTGCCACCTCCTGTACTATTTCCGTTATTGCCACCCATACTGTTTGCTACTGCGAATTTACGAATAACATTTGTAAAAACAACAAAAAAACATTGCGCAGGCGGTGTAATTTCTCATTTTCATTTAATTATTGTATCTTCGCACAAAATTTAGAACGCTTTATGAGCATCGACAGCAGGCTTGACGAATATATTGCTGCACACAGCAGCCCCGAAGGGGATTATCTCTATAGGTTGTACCGGGCAACGAATGTGGAAATTCTGAATCCGCACATGGCATCGGGGCAGGTGCAGGGAAGATTGCTGAAACTGCTCGTGAAGATGATGCGCCCGAAAAGGATTTTAGAGATAGGCACATACACGGGATATTCGGCAATATGCATGGCAGAGGGGCTCGAAGATGATGGGAAGCTCTTCACCTTTGAGATTGATGACGAATTGGAGGATTTCACCCGCAAGTGGATAGAAAAGTCGCCCGTTGCCGACAAAATAGTGTTCACCATTGGCAGCGCACTCGATATTGTGCCCACGATGAATGAGAAGTTCGACCTTGTATTCATCGATGGCAACAAACGAGAATATACCGCATATTACGAGCTTGCGCTCAAATATCTGAACAAAGGCGGGTGGATTCTTGCCGACAACACCTTGTGGGACGGCTGGGTTATTGACGAGAAACGGCAAGACGCGCAAACCAACGGTGTGAGAGCGTTCAATGACCTTGTGCGCAACGACGAGCGTGTGGAAGAGGTTATTCTGCCGCTGCGCGACGGGCTTACAATTATTAGAAAAAAGTAAAATTACAATATGGACAGTACAAGACAGAACAAAATTTCGCGCCTCATACAGAAGGAGCTGAGCGACATCTTATTAAAACTCGCAAAGGAGACACGCGGCATAATGGTATCGGTGAGCATCGTGCGTGTAAGCCCCGATTTGGGCATCGCAAAAGCCTATCTGAGTGTTTTCCCCTCGGAGAAAGGCAACGAGGTTGTGGAGCATTTGAACAACAATATTAAAGCGATACGCTTTGAGCTGGGTAACCGTGTGCGACACCAATTAAGAATTATCCCCGAGATTCGTTTCTACATCGACGACTCGCTCGATTACATTGAGCACATAGACGAGTTGCTGAAAGATTAACACAAGGAATGAACCTATCCTTCTACATAGCCAAACGTTACCTCTTTTCTAAGAAGAGCCATCAGGTTATAAACATCATATCGGGAGTGGCAATAGCCGGTGTGACACTTGCCACCATAGCCATGGTGTGCACACTCTCTGTTTTTAACGGGTTCAAAGAGATGGTTGCGCAACAGTTTACTGCATTTGACCCCGATATTAAGATTACTGCGGAGCGAGGAAAAAGTTTCACGGCTGACAGCTCGCTGTGCGAGCGCCTGCATGCGCTACCCTGCGTGGCGGTGGCAAGCGCGGCGGTTGAGGACAAGGCCATGGCGCAATACCAAGGCAGGCAGGTTATGATAACGCTGAAGGGTGTAGAGGAAAATTTCACGGCACTGACAAATATTGAAGCTGCCATACTGGGCAGCGGCTCCTTCACTTTGAGCGACAGCATAAACAGCTATGCTGTGCCGGGAGCTGGATTGGTGAGCAGCCTCAACAGCGGGATATATCATGTTGCTCCGTTGGAGATTTTTGCCCCCAAGAGAGGGAGCCGGGTGAGCATGAGCAACCCTGCAAGCAATTTCAAAAAGAGATTCCTGCACTCATCGGGCATTGCTTTTGCGGTGAACCAGCCCAAATATGACGACCACTACATACTCACATCGGCACATTTTGCAAGGGAGATTTTCGGACGAGAAAAGAACGAGGTCACCAGCATAGAAATAAAACTTGCAGGCGGGTATAGCCCCGCAAAAGCCAAACGCGAGATTGAAAAGGTCATGGGCGAAGGGTTTGCGATTGAAGACAGGTATGAACAGCAATATGATGTATTCAAGGTGATGAAGATTGAGAAATTCATCTCATATATATTCCTGTCATTCATTCTCTTGATTGCATGCTTCAACATAATAGGTTCCTTGTCGATGCTCATAATTGAAAAACGAGAGAACATGGAGACACTGCGCTCGCTGGGCGCAACGGACAAACTCATTACAAACATCTTTGTTTTTGAAGGAACGACAATATCCACCATCGGAGCCATAGGCGGAATAATCATCGGGCTTGGCGTATGCCTTCTGCAACAGGAATATGGGCTGCTGACACTTGGCAACAATGCAGGAGACTTCATTGTAAACAGCTACCCGGTAAAGGTGGAAGCCGGTGATATTATTGCAATATTCGGCACGGTGGTGGCTGTGGGGCTGCCGGCAGTGTGGATACCGGTGAAGGCGCTTACCAGGAGATTCCTGCGCAATGATTAGAAAGAGATAAGCATCGTCCAAGGGCGATGCTTATTCGTATCTGTCGAGCGTTACATGCTCCACATTTATATGCTGTTCGAGATAGCGTGATGCTTGTTCGCGGAAACGGCTATCAGACTCCGTGGTGCAGAAGCGGCGTTCACCGCCCTTGGCACAAAGATGGTCAATCTCGGGGTGGCGTTCAAAATAGTTTTTCAACGATGCTGCCACTGCCGCGCCCTGTGTCAGAACCTTTATACCTTGTGGCACATATTTCTTTATCTTGTCTATGAGCATGGGATAGTGGGTGCAACCCAGTATAATGGTATCTATTTGAGAATCCCTCGACAACAGATTATCTATGTGTCTTTGTATAAAGTAGTCGGCACCGGGGCTCATATGCTCACAGGTCTCGACAAGCGGAACCCACATGGGACAGGCTTCACCTGTTACAACAATATCGGGGAAGAGTTTTCTTATCTCCAACGGGTAGGAGTTAGATTTTATTGTTCCCTCTGTTGCAAGCACGCCCACATGACGGCTGGCGGTAACCTCTCCAATGGTTTCTACCGTGGGACGTATAATGCCAAGCACACGCTTGTGGGAAGATATTTCGGGTAGATTTATCTGCTGTATGCTGCGAAGAGCCTTTGCCGAAGCGGTGTTACATGCAAGAATGACCAGATGACAGCCTTGCGAGAAGAGATATTTCACACACTCGAGGGTGAACTCATATACCACATCAAAAGAGCGCGTGCCATAAGGGGTGCGCGCATTATCCCCAAGATAGAGGTAGCTGTACTGCGGCAGCAAAGCCTGTATCTCGCGATATATGGTGAGCCCTCCGTAACCGGAATCAAATATTCCCACAGGCCCCGGCACATTCTGTATGTGTGAAATATCGTTCATCTTATCACTCTGTAACCTCTTTCAAGCCCTCTTCCTCAACTGCAACATTCCCATTGGTTGCAGTCACGGTCTCGTCTTCGGTAACAGGAGCCGTTTGCGGTGCAGGACGAGGAGATATCACCTCTTGAATAACAAGGTCGGTTATATTAATGCCGATATTGGGATTTACGAAACGATATACCGCCTTATCGGTGTCTATTGCATAAGCAAGATTACTACGCAAGCAAACATTCTCCACGGCTTTGTCTATCTTTCCTACGATGGGATTGAAAAGAGAGTCGTGGGCTTGTGCAAGCCAATCTTTCAACTGGTCGCGCAAAACAACGCTACGATCGACCAAATCCTGCAACTCCTTTTGGCGTTTGCGCAAGATGGGCTCGGGGAAAGAGTTCTGCCCATCGAGGAAAGAGACATAATTTCTGGTCAGTTCCTCCTCGCTGCGCGCAATCTCGCTGTCGCAACGTTCAAGCAGAGAGTTGTAGTCGTCCTGTGCAACTTTGCACTCGGGGAGTGCCTCCATAACCTCCGACAAACTAAAGAAACCGAACTGCGACTGCTGTGCAAACGAAGCAATCGGTATAAAAAGCAAAATAACAAGTAATTTACGCATGTTGTCGTGTGTGTGTAATAGTGGTTGTAAAAAAGAAAGGCTGTGCACGGCTCTATCCTGCACAGCCTTTTGGTTTATTTTACAGGTGTCGCAGTTGCCGAAATACCCAACTTTGCTCTCACCTTGGCATTAAGGTCGTCACAAAGAGTTTCGCTGATGTAGGGGATACCGCTTGCGATGTCAAACACGCAGATGTAACCGCCTTCGCGACCAACCTCCTGTATTGCCTTCTGCAATTTATTGTTCACCTCGGCAAGCTTTGCCTGCTGTGCTTGCTGCAAGTTCTGATAGCTTTGCTGCTCATACTCCTGCATGCGGGTAATGAGGTCTTGCAAAGCACGCTCGCGACGCTGAAGAATGCTTGCAGGAAGAGAATCTTTCACTGCTTCATACTCTTTGCCCTTTGCCTCGAGCTCGGCACGCATATGCTCATACTCATCGGCATATTGCTTTTGCAATGTCTGCAACTCATTATTTGCCTTTGCAAACTCGGGCATAACCTGTGCTATCTCGGGTGCATTTACATAACCGAATTTCTGTGCAAAGAGGCTCAAGGGAGCCATCATCAAAATCAAAATCAAAATCTTTTTCATTGTATTTTCTTTTTAAGTTTAATCCTATTTAATAATATAACTGCGCAAAGGTAGAAAATTAATTTGAATAACCAAGTTTGGCAAGCACCTCGTTGCTT
>CAYRFX010000050.1:0-17616 GCA_964423665.1 uncultured Bacteroidaceae bacterium
ACAAATTCTTCAGTAGCTCAGTCGGTTAGAGCACCTGACTGTTAATCAGGGGGTCGTAGGTTCAAGTCCTACCTGAAGAGCAAAGCGAGTGGTTATCCGCTCGCTTTTTGTTTTATAAATATTGTCAAAAAAAGAATAAAAAGAGCTATTCAACAAGGTAATAAGCGACGAAAGCACTATCTTCGCACATGAATATCGTACAGACATACATTTAATTAATATGAGATTGAAAAAAGTAATAATATCGGCACCGCTCGTTGCAATATTGGTTATGGCATTAATGGCATTCAGCAACGACAACAGAAAGCATCAACTATCGCGACAGATTGCCATCTTCAATGCGATTGTAAAAGAGCTGGACCTCTTTTATGTAGATACCATTCAGCCCAAGAAACTTATTGACAAGGGCATTGAGAATATGCTGAAAAACCTCGACCCCTACACCGAGTATTATTCCGAAGAGAATTCAGACGAGCTAAAGATGCTCACCACCGGAAAATACGCGGGCATAGGTTCCGTTATACGCTATCACGAAAAGAAAAAGACAACCGTTCTCACCGACCCATACGAGGGGTTACCCGCCGCAAAAGCCGGACTGAGGGCAGGCGACCTTATTCTGAGCATAAACGGGACGGATATCCACGGCATGAGCACAGACAGCGTCAGCAATATGCTGCGTGGCACAGCAGGCACCACACTCACCCTTGTGATAGAACGCCCGGGGGAGAAGGGTAGCAAAACCGTAAAATTAGAGCGTGAGAGCATTGCGCTGCCTGCGATAAGCTACTACGGGTTGCATAATAACAATATCGGATTCATACAATTAGAGAGTTTTACAGAGAAATGTGCAAAGAACATGCGCCGCGCCGTAGTGGAACTGAAGCAGGCGGGTGCAGAGGCTTTTATAATTGACCTGCGTGGCAACGGCGGCGGGCTGCTCAACGAGGCTGTGGATATTGTCAATCTGTTTGTCCCCAAAGGAATAACCATTGTAACCACAAAAGGAAAGATTAAACAGGCGAATACAGAATACAAGACAGGCAAAGAGCCCATAGACACAGAATCGCCTTTGGTGATACTCGTAGATGAGCAAAGCGCATCGGCAGCCGAGATTGTTGCAGGTTCGTTGCAGGACCTTGACAGAGCTGTGGTTGTGGGGACACGCACATATGGCAAAGGTCTTGTACAGACAACACGCCAGCTCCCGGCCGGCGGCTATCTGAAACTGACAACAAGCAAATATTATATTCCCAGCGGACGCTGCATTCAAGCCCTCGACTATTCACACATGATGGACGATGGGAAGAGCACTCGCATTGCCGACAGCCTGACCAATGTATTCTACACAGCAGCCGGGCGCGAGGTGCGCGACGGTGGCGGCATACGCCCCGATGTTGAGCCCAAAGAGGAGGAGCTCTCCACCCTGCTCTTTTATCTGATACAGGATATTGCCCTGTTCGATTATGCCACGGACTATCGCATTTCTCACGACAGCATAGCATCGGCAGCCGAGTTCTGCATAAGCGACAAGGAGTACAACGAATTCAAGGAGTATCTGAAATCCACAAAATTCAGTTACGACATTCAAAGTCTCAAGGTCCTTGAACAGCTTAAGAAGATGATTGAATTCGAGGGATATACAAGCATCACAAAGGAGGAGATAAACTCGCTTGAGAAAAAATTACAAGCAAACCTCGACTACTCACTAACCCACTTTGAAAACCACATTAAGGAGATTGTGGAGAGTGAGATTATAGCGCGATATTACGGGCGAAAAGGAAGTATCATATACAGCCTGCGCAAGGATAGCGACATAAAAGAGGCGTGTGGTATAATCACCGACAAAAAGCGATACAAAGAGATTCTTTCTCCTGCAAAGAAATAAATTATAAAGGGGCTATGTCAAAATGTTATATTTGGCATAGCCCCTTTAGGTTTGTAAGAATTAAAAAATACAAGGCGACAGGATTTAAGGCGACAGGAGTGTACAAAGGTACTCGACTAAGCCTTAATATCGATAACAACAAAGTAGTTTGTTAATTATGCACACCGCCATTATTCATAAGATGCAGATACCACACCATCATTTAATCGCAACTTAACTTTTCCCCGGGAAGGAAGTTGCAGAATTGTAACACCATCGGTTTCACGTTCCACCACAAGAAGAGCATTCTCCAGAGCAAAACGGTTGAGACGCAGCACCGTATCAGTGTTCACCGGTGCTCCTGTATATATGAGGCTATCGTTAAGATACACAGCATAGTCCTTCCCTGCAAATGAAGGAGAAAATGATATCTCATAATTAAAACGCGCATTACCCGGCTTGCTCCAATATTTATACAGCGAGTAATATGCAAAAAGCCCTATGGTTACTATTATCACAAAAAAGAAAAATACACTGCCGAAAAGAAACCTCATATTGGCTCCATGCCCTCTTGTTCTGCTTGCCATAACATAAACTTTAATTATTGATGCGAAGATACTATTTTGCAGCGAAACAGCAAAGAGCAAAGGTTATTTAGAGAAATACAGCTCGCCCAAAGGGAGTGGAGAGGCAGACAACAAGGCAAATGCAGAGTAACGACTATCAGCTGTTACGGGAGAAAGAGGCAGATAGCCGCTCACCACCCTGCCCTTTTCCACTTGCAAGGGATAGGAGGAGTTCATGACATGATGAGCAGCAAGCGCCTCACCTGCCTGCTTGTAAAAAGAGACCGAGAAACGCCCTTGCGAGCCCTGCACCACAAACTTATCATAAAAAAGACGCGACACGGCACCCATATTCATTCTCAAATTGAGTTCTACGCACGGATTGAGACGGAAACCACCTGCTTCACGATATATGAGCATATCCACGCCCAAGAAGCCTTTATAATTGACACCGACAAGCAAAGAAGAGAGAATCTCCACAAGAGAATCCTTTACATTTGCTAGCACATCGCGCGACACATACTCGCTTAAAAAATCCTCGATGGTAGTATCGGCAGCAAGAATGTTTCCCGAATAGGAGCCACCTTCGCAGGTAAAAAGAGAATATCCGGCAAAAGAGACCACACCCTCGCTAACCGAAAATTCCATAGCAAAATCTACCACTTTATCCAGGAAACGCTCACATACCACACCACCCTGACGCTTTATAACTCCATTATAAAAATGCTCCACAGGCACCTCCACACGCCCTATACCCCAAGCAATACCCTTGCCGCTACCCGACCACGGCGCCTTTATCACCGAGCGGGGCATGCTATTGACAAAAGCTGCCACATCGGCTGGATGGGAGAGATAGAGCGGCAACTCGGGGGTATCAATCCCGGCTGAACGCAAAGATTGCATCACCTCTATTGCCACACGACGATTGGAAAGATTACGCAACCGTTCCAGCTGCGATTGCCCGGGCAACAGAGATTCTGCAACGCCCATTGCCTGCAAACGCCGTCTCATCTGCGCGCTCCACCCCCACGGAGCAACAGCAGAAAGCTGCTGCAGGGGCACATCGAGCAGGGGCACAGGAAGAGTAAATCTTCGCAACATCTCTGCCGCATATCCTGCATGTGGAGCAGAAGGCAGCAGAACCCCATCTTCGCTTGCAGCGAACCACAGAGGAAGTGTTGCAAGGTCATTTGCAATGGCACGCGCCATGGGTGGAGGACAATAGTTACTATTACCATCGGCAAGCGCAAGGTCGTTTTCGGGATTAAATATATGCAGTTTCATTTTTCTTTACAAAAGACAAGATATTGCACAAACAGATGAATATTCTGTACTTTCCGTTTGCGAAGATACGAAAAATTAATCTAAAAATATTTATCGACACAAGACACAAAAAAGCATAAAACACTTGCGCGAACAATGGTTTTTTACTACTTTTGCAGAGTAATGATGATTGTGAGGGGCCTGCAAGCCCCTCTTTTTTATAAAATACCCCTGCGGGCATCATAATTAAAACAATTTATATGATTGACAGACAACAAGTAATCGAACTGACAAATGAATGGCTTGCCGACAAAGAGTATTTTTTGGTAGATGTAGCCATTAGCAAAGATGACAAAATCACGGTAGAAATCGACCACGCCGAGGGTGTGTGGATTGAAGATTGCGCTGCCCTCAGCCGACACATTGAGCAAGGGCTGAGCGAGACAGAGGATTACGAACTTGAGGTGGGCTCGGCAGGGCTGGGACAGCCGTTCAAGGTCTTGCAACAGTACATCAACCACACAGGCTTGGAGGTTGAAGTGCTCACAAAAGAGGGAAAGAAACTGAAAGGCATTCTTAAAAGTGCCTGCGAGCAGGAGTTTGTGCTCACAATCTCCAAGAAAGAAAAAATTGAGGGCGCAAAACGCCCGCAGATTGTCGAGGAGAACTTGCATTTCACCTACGACAGCGTAAAATACACAAAGTATATTATAAATTTCAAATAAAATGGCAAAGAAAGAAGAAACAATCAGCCTTCTTGATACTTTTCAAGAATTCAAAGAGTCGAAAAACATCGACCGCACTACAATGATCAGCGTGCTCGAGGAGAGCTTCCGCAAAGTATTGGTAAACATGTTCGGCAGCGACGAGAACTATTCTGTTATCGTAAACCCCGACCGTGGAGACTTTGAGATTCAGCGTCGTCGCACCGTTGTTGCCGACAATGAGGTAAAAAACAGCAACATGGAGATCTCTTTGAGCGAGGCACAGCAAATCGATGACTCGTTTGAGGTGGGCGAAGATGTGAGCGAGATTGTGAACTTTGCAGAGTTTGGACGTCGCGCAATTCTGAACCTGCGCCAGACACTCGCTTCAAAAATTCTGGAGCTCGAAAAGGACAGCCTTTACAACAAATACAGCGAGCGTGTGGGACAGATTGTGAGTGGCGAGGTTTATCAGATTTGGAAGAAAGAGCTTCTGTTGGTTGATGATGAGAACAACGAGCTTATTCTCCCCAAAACAGAGCAGATTCCGTCGGACTTCTACCGCAAGGGTGAGAATGTGCGCGCGGTAATTGCACGCGTAGATAACCAGAACAACAACCCCAAGATTATCCTGAGCCGCACATCACCTATGTTCTTGCAGCGTCTTTTTGAGCTTGAGGTTCCCGAGATTAACGACGGGCTCATCACCATCAAAAAGATTGCCCGCATACCCGGCAAACGTGCAAAGATTGCAGTGGAGACATACGACGAGCGCATCGACCCCGTAGGCGCATGCGTGGGCGTGAAGGGTTCACGCATTCACGGCATTGTACGCGAGTTGCGCAACGAGAATATCGATGTTATCCCATACACCTCGAACATTGAACTTTTCATTAAACGCGCATTGAGCCCCGCCAAGATACAGAGCATAACACTCGACGAGGAGAAACGCGTAGCCGATGTAAACCTCAAACAAGAGGAAGTTTCACTCGCTATCGGTAAAGACGGTCTCAACATCAAGCTTGCAAGCATGCTCACCGACTATACCATCAACGTATATCGCGAGATAGACGAGCAACAGGAAGATGACATATACCTGGAGGAGTTTGCCGACGAGATTGACGAGTGGATAATCGCAGCCATCAAAAAGATAGGTCTTGACACTGCAAAAGCCGTTCTCAACGCTCCCCGCGAGATTCTAATAGAAAAGGCCGACCTCGAAGAGGACACCGTTGACCATGTGATTGCAGTGTTGAAAGCCGAATTTGAAGAGGACGAGGAGTAATTTCCATTAACCAAAAAGAAAAAAGCGACTAATGAAGATAAGATTAAATAAAGTACAAGGAGAGCTTAATCTGGGACTATCCACAATAGTGGAATTCTTGCAGAAAAAGGGCTTCGAAATTAAAGAAGACCCCAATGCCGTGGTACCCGAAGAGGGTTACAAACTGCTAATGGAAGAATTCAGTGCAGATAAGAAGGCTCGCATACAATCGGACAACTTCACCAAGGAACGCCAAAACAAGGAGAAGCCCAAGGCTACTGTTGAGGCACCCAAGGCAGAAGAGCCCAAAGCCGAGGTGAAACCCGCGCCCGAGGCACCCAAGAAAGAGGAGCCAAAGCCCGCAGAACAGCCCAAGGCAGAAGAGCCCAAAGCCGCAGCGGAGAACAAGATTGTGATTACAGGAAGAATAGACCTTGACGCACTAAAGAAACCTGCGAAGAAAGAGAAAGAGGCAAAGAAGGAAGAGGCTAAGCCCGCACCCGAGGCTCCTAAAAAAGAGGAGCCAAAGCCCGCAGAGCAGCCCAAGACAGAAGAGCCCAAAGCCGAGGTGAAACCCGCGCCCGAGGCACCCAAGAAAGAGGAGCCAAAGCCCGCAGAACAACCCAAGGCAGAAGAGCCCAAAGCCAAACCTGCACAGCCCACTCTCACACAGCTCGAGGAGGTAGAGGCACCCAAGCTTAATATCATCGGTCAGATAGACCTTTCTGCCATAAACCAATCTACCCGCCCCAAGAAAAAGAGCAAAGAGGAGAAGAGAAAAGAGCGCGAGGAGAAGGACAAGCAACGCGAAGAGATGCGCAAGCAGCAACGCGAGGCACAACGCCAGCAGAACAATGGCGGCGCACAGGGCGAAGGCAAGAAAAAACGCCAGCGCATTAACAATCAGCGCGTTAACATCAACGATATAAAAGAGAATGGCGAGCAAGGCGGCAACCAACAAGATTGGAGTGCCAACCGCAACAAGAACAACGGTGGCAACAATCCATCACAGGGCAGCCGTCGCGACAGAGACCGCCAGCACAAACGTTTTGATAAAAATGACGTAAACGAGGAGGACGTATCGAAACAGGTACGCGAGACTCTCGACCGTCTCACACAACGCGGCAAGAACAATAAAGCCGCAAAATATCGCAAAGACAAGCGCGAGCTTGCTGCCGAACGTCAGATGCAGGCCATGGACGCCGAGATGGCAGACAGCAAGGTACTCAAACTCACAGAGTTTGTAACAGCAAACGAGCTTGCAAGCATGATGAACATCTCTGTTACCCAGGTTATTGCCACCTGTATGAGCATCGGTATGATGGTATCCATCAACCAACGTCTCGATGCAGAGACCATCAACCTTGTGGCAGAGGAGTTTGGCTTCACCACAGAGTATGTGAGTGCAGAGGTTGCAAACGCCATTGAGGTGGAGGCAGACTCTGACGAGGACCTCCTCCCCCGCGCCCCCATCATCACTGTGATGGGACACGTTGACCACGGAAAGACTTCGTTGCTCGACTATATCCGCAAGGCAAATGTTATTGCCGGTGAAGCGGGTGGTATCACGCAGCACATCGGTGCATACAATGTGAAGATGGAGAGTGGCAAGCACATCACTTTCCTCGATACTCCGGGACACGAGGCGTTTACCGCTATGCGTGCGCGTGGTGCAAAGGTTACCGATATTGTAATTATCATCATTGCTGCCGATGACAACGTGATGCCACAGACAAAAGAGGCAATAAACCACGCTATGGCAGCCGGTGTACCTATTGTCTTTGCCATCAACAAGTGTGATAAACCTGCAGCCGACCCCAACCGCATCAAAGAGGAGCTTGCACAGCTCAATATGCTCGTAGAGGACTGGGGAGGAAAATATCAGTCGCAGGAGATTTCGGCAAAGAAAGGTATGGGCGTGGAAGAGCTTATGGAAAAGGTGCTTTTGGAGGCTGAGATGCTCGACCTGAAGGCTAACCCCAATCGTAAAGCGACAGGCTCTATCATAGAATCTACCCTTGACAAGGGACGTGGCTATGTAGCTACCGTTCTTGTACAGAATGGAACACTGAAGGTGGGCGACATCGTGGTTGCCGGAACCCAGTGGGGAAAGGTAAAGGCTATCTTCAACGAGCGTAACCAGCGTATCAAGGGGGTGGCACCTGCTGAACCGGCACTTATCCTTGGACTCAACGGAGCACCCACAGCCGGCGACACCTTCAACGTGGTGGAGAGCGAGCGTGAGGCACGCGAAATTACAAGCAAGCGCGAGCAGTTGCAACGCGAGCAGGGATTGCGCACTCAAAAGATGCTTACTCTTGACGAGGTGGGCCGTCGTATTGCACTCGGCAACTTCCAGACGCTGAACATTATTGTCAAGGGAGACGTGGACGGCTCTATCGAGGCGTTGAGCGACTCTCTCATCAAACTCTCTACCGAGACCATACAGATTAACGTAATCCACAAGGCAGTGGGACAAATCTCGGAGAGCGATGTGAGCCTTGCAGCAGCATCAGATGCCATTATCGTGGGCTTCCAGGTGCGCCCCTCTGTTACAGCACGAAAGGTGGCAGAGAACGAGGGTGTGGATATCCGCATCTACTCTATCATCTACGACGCAATAGAGGAGGTAAAAGCCGCCATGGAAGGCATGCTTGCCCCCATTGTGAAAGAGGAGGTTACAGCCACCATCGAGGTGCGCGAAACATTCCACATCAGCAAGGTGGGTACAGTTGCCGGCTGTATGGTGCGCGAGGGTAAAGTTAAGCGTACAGACCGTGCACGCCTCATTCGCGACGGTATCGTTATCCACACCGGCAACCTTGCCGCATTGAAACGTTTCAAGGACGATGTGAAAGAGGTGGGTACCAACTTTGAGTGTGGTATCAGCTTGCAGAACCAAGACGATATTAAGGTGGGTGATATAATCGAAACCTTTGTAGAGATAGAGGTTAAGCAGAAGCTTTAACAACAAAAAAGATGAATACACTTGACATTATTCTTTTGATAATTGCCATAGTAGGATTTGCTTATGGTTATTTCAAGGGTTTAATAAAGCAGCTTACGCTGGGAGCAGGCATAATTATCGGCCTGCTCCTTGCAATGCTTTACTACCCCGCCGGCAGTGAGATTGTAAAAGGTTACACCAACCTGCAGGATTGGCTATGCATACCTATTGCGTTTGCAGCCATACTATTATGCTCGGTACTCCTGTTAAAGATTATCGGAGTGCTGCTGTCGGGGCTGCTGAAACTCATTCACCTGGGATTCATCGACAGCCTGCTGGGTGCGGTATTTTCCACAATAATAGGACTGATACTATCGGTTGGCGCGGTAAACCTCACAAGCAGCATATTCCCCGACAACAAATACACCGGCAAAACATCACAGGATAATTCGCTGTTATACAAGCATGCAAAAGTTTTTACCTCTTTGATTATTGACAAAGCGGAGAAGAAGATATAAATGGGAAAGAAGAGCAATAATATATTTAAGAAAATAGCCAACAAAGCATACGAGTTTGGCTTTATCACAAATATAAAGACCGATATTATAGAGAGTGGTCTCAATGAAGAGGTCATAAGACTCATATCAAGAAAAAAGAATGAGCCCGAGTGGTTGCTTGAATTTCGTTTGCAAGCATACAACTACTGGCTCACACAGAAGATGCCCACATGGCCACACCTTGATATTCCACCAATAGACTATCAGGCTATCTCGTACTATGCCGACCCTCTCAAAAAGAAGGAGAAGAAAAACAAGGAGATAGACCCGGAGCTCATGAAGACATTTGAGAAACTGGGTATTCCATTGGAGGAACGCCTGGCACTGAGCGGCACAGCTGTTGATGCCGTCATGGACTCTGTATCGGTAAAAACCACGTTTAAGGAGGAGCTTAAAGAGAAAGGAATCATCTTCTGCTCTATGAGCGAGGCGGTGCAGGAGTACCCCGACCTTGTGCGCAAATATTTAGGCACAGTTGTAAACTACCGCGACAATTTTTTTGCTGCACTCAACAGCGCGGTGTTCAGCGACGGGTCCTTTGTGTATATTCCCAAAGGAGTACGTTGCCCCATGGAGTTATCTACATATTTCAGAATCAATGCTGCCAATACGGGACAGTTTGAACGCACGCTCATTGTAGCCGATGACGACAGCTACGTTTCCTACTTGGAGGGGTGCACTGCCCCCATGCGCGACGAGAATCAGTTACACGCTGCCATTGTGGAGATAATTGTGTGTGATAATGCAGAGGTAAAATACAGCACCGTGCAAAACTGGTATCCCGGTGATGCCGAGGGCAAAGGCGGTGTGTATAACTTTGTTACCAAACGCGGCGACTGCCGCGGGCGCGGCAGCAAGCTCTCATGGACACAGGTGGAAACCGGTTCTGCCATCACTTGGAAATATCCAAGCTGCATTTTGCGTGGTGATAATTCGCAAGGAGAGTTTTATTCTGTGGCACTCACAAACAATTACCAACAAGCCGACACCGGCACAAAGATGATTCACCTGGGAAAGAACTGCAGCAGCACCATTATAAGCAAAGGAATATCTGCAGGACACAGCCAGAACTCATACCGAGGGCTTGTGCGTGTGAGCAAAAATGCCGATGGAGCACGCAATTACAGCCAGTGCGATTCATTGCTGCTTGGCAGCAAATGCGGGGCACACACATTCCCCTACATGGACATTCACAACAACAGCGCGGTTATAGAGCACGAGGCTACAACCTCAAAAATATCAGAAGAACAACTGTTCTATTGCAACCAGCGAGGAATAGGCACCGAGGAGGCGATTGGGCTTATTGTAAATGGTTATGCCAAAGAGGTGCTCAACAAACTACCAATGGAATTTGCCATTGAGGCGCAAAAACTATTAAGCGTATCTTTGGAAGGAGCCGTAGGCTAAAAGATAAGGAGGATATTATGGAGAATTTATTGGAAATAAAGAACTTACACGCCACCATCGATGGCAAAGAGATATTGAAAGGAATAAACCTCACGGTGAAAGCCGGTGAGGTACATGCAATCATGGGACCCAACGGCTCGGGCAAGAGCACGCTGAGCAATGTTCTTGTGGGGCACCCCGCATATACCGTTACAGAGGGGGAGGTTATATACAAAGGAAAAGACCTGCTCGCCCTCTCGCCCGAGAACCGCAGCCACGAGGGGCTCTTCCTCTCGTTCCAGTATCCCGTGGAGATTGCCGGTGTGAGCATTACCAACTTTATGCGTGCCGCTGTGAATGCACAACGCCAATATAAAGGGCTGGAACCCATGAACGCCACAGACTTCTTGAAACTGATGCGCGAGAAACGTGCTCTTGTAAACCTCGACAGCAAGCTTGCCAACCGCTCCGTGAACGAGGGATTCAGCGGAGGCGAGAAGAAGCGCAACGAGATTTTTCAGATGGCAATGCTTGAACCCACACTCAGCATTCTCGATGAGACCGACTCGGGGCTCGACATTGACGCATTGCGCATTGTGGCAGAGGGGGTAAACAAATTGAAGCGTGAGGACACCTCAACACTTGTCATCACCCACTATCAACGCCTGCTCGACTACATAAAACCCGATATTGTGCATGTTCTTTATAATGGAAGAATTGTAAAGACCGCAGGACCCGAGCTTGCATTGGAGCTCGAGGAGCGCGGATACGACTGGATAAAAAACGAGAACTAAGATGAGCAACGAACAGGAATATATCAATCTCTTTTGCGAACACAGGGAGCTGATAGAAAAGCCCTGTGCAACGATGCTCAACGTGGCACGCAGCAAAGCATTTGAGAGTTTCAGAGCAACAGGCCTCCCCGGCATCAAGGAGGAGAACTGGCTGCACACCAACGCTGCCGCTCAGTTCGCAACCAATTATGGCATGAACCTCGGGCGCGTACATACCGAAGCCGGTGCACGCGATATTTTCACTTGTGATGTACCTAATATGAGCACTCGCAAGGCTTATATCGTGAACGACTCGTTCCAAGCTGCCACAAACAACAGCAACCTGCCAGCAGGCGTGCTATTCGGCAGCCTTAACACATTGGCAAAAGAGCATGCCTCCTTACTGGGGCCTTATTATAACAGGTTGGCAGCCAACGGCGACTGCATCGCGCAGTTTAACACCGCTTTTACACAAGACGGAGTGGTACTATATATACCGCGCAACACAGAGATTAACGAAACCATACAAATTGTGAGCCTCTTGCAGACAAAAGTGGAGATGATGTCCAACCGCAGATTATTAATCATACTCGAGAAGGGCGCAAAAGCAAGCCTGCTCGTATGCGACCACTCTTCCACTGCTCAAAAATCCCTATCTACACAGGTTTCGGAGATTTTCATTGGAGCAGGTGCATCACTCGACATTTATGAGATGGAAGAGACAAGCGAGAGCAACTGCCGCTTTGCACACCTTTTTGTGCATCAAGAAGCAAACAGCCGTTTCAACCACTGCAACATCACCCTCACGAATGGTTTCACCCGCAACTATGTGAACGTGCAGCTCACCGGCAAAGGTGGCGATGCCAACATCACCGGGCTTGCCATTGGCGACCGCAAACAACACATTGACAACCGCACTCTTGTGGAGCACAAAACAAGCCACTGCACAAGCAACGAGTTGTATAAATACATTCTCGACGAAGAGTCGGTGGGCGTATTTGCAGGCAAAATGCTCATTGAGCCCGACGCACAGCAAACCATTTCGCAGCAGACCAACCGTAACCTGTGCCTCACAAATTGTGCCCACATGTATGCACAACCACAGCTGGAGATATACGCCGATGATGTGAAGTGCAGCCACGGCTCCACCGTGGGACAGCTCGACGAGAATGCCCTCTTCTACATGCAACAACGTGGTATCCCCAAGGAGGAGGCACGCCACCTGCTGATGTACGCTTTTGCGGGAGAGGTTATTGAGAATATTAAAATTGAGGCACTCCGCGACCGCTTGCACATGCTTGTAGAAAAGCGTTTCCGTGGAGAACTCAACCGTTGCAAAGGTTGCTCACTTTGTAAATAAGAGACTATGTTCAACCCACAAGAAATACGAAAGGATTTTCCCATACTCTCCAGGCAAGTGTATGGCAAACCGCTTATATACCTTGACAATGCAGCAACCACTCAAAAGCCTAAATATGTGATTGATGCAATAAGCAACGCCTACTGCACAATAAACGCGAATGTGCATCGCGGCGTGCACCATCTGTCGCAAGTAGCAACAGAGGAGTTTGAGCAAGCACGCCGCATTGTACAGAACTTTTTAGGGGCAGCCCACAGCCACGAAATAATATTCACCCGCGGCACAACGGAGAGTATAAACCTTGTGGCAAGCTCATTCGGGAACACATTCTTAAAAGAGGGCGACGAGGTTATAATATCCACAATGGAGCACCACAGCAATATTGTTCCGTGGCAAATGCTCCGCGACCGCATAGGCATAAGCCTGCGCATTATCCCTCTCGCACATGATGCAAAGCTCGATATTGAAGCATACAAAAGCCTCTTCAACGAGCGCACCAAGCTTGTGAGCATCACTCATGTGTCTAACGTAATGGGAGTAACAAACCCTGTGGAAGAGTGCATAGAGATAGCACATAGCCACAATGTTCCCGTGCTCATCGATGGTGCACAGAGCGCACCGCATATAAAAACAGAGGTGCAGACCTTGGATGCCGACTTTTTTGTGATGAGCGGGCACAAGGTATATGCCCCCACAGGGATAGGCGTTCTTTATGGCAAGGAGAAGTGGCTCAACGCCATGCAACCTTATCATGGTGGCGGCGAGATGATACAGACCGTGCGATTTGAAAAAACCACATACAATGAACTGCCCTACAAATTTGAAGCAGGAACACCCGATTATGTGGGCGCAATAGCTCTTGGGAAAGCTCTCGAATGGGTAACCACTATTGGGATTGAGAATATTGCCGCGCATGAGCAGATGCTCACCCGCTACGCCGTGGAGAGGCTGCGAGAGATACCGGCGATGCGCATCTTCGGCGAGCCCGATGGTGCTGCAGTATCGTTCCTTGTGGGCGACATACACCCTGCCGACCTCGGTACAATTCTTGACCACTTGGGAATAGCAATACGCACGGGACACCATTGTGCACAACCCCTTATAGACCATTTCGGAATACCCGGCACAGTGCGCGCGTCCTTTGCGGCATACAACACAAAGGAGGAGGTAGATATTCTCATTGAGGGAATAAAACGCGCTGTAAAAATGTTTGCCTGATGCTGAAAAAATTTCAAACAGAAGGAGTTATTGAAGCCGGTTGCGACGAGGCGGGACGCGGTTGCCTTGCAGGTGATGTATATGCAGCTGCAGTGATACTGCCACCCAATTTTGAGAATGAGCTACTCAATGATTCAAAGCAACTGACCGAAGCACAACGCTACAAGCTACGCGAGGTCATCGAGAAAGAGGCGGTTGCGTGGGCGGTGGGAATTGTCACCGCTGCCGAGATTGACAAGATAAATATTCTGCGTGCATCAATCCTTGCCATGCACCGCGCCGTTGATAAGCTTAAAGTGCGCCCGCAACACCTGCTCATAGATGGCAATAAATTCAGCCCATACCCGGGTATCACCCACAACACTGTGGTAAAGGGCGATGCCACATATATGAGTATCGCGGCTGCTTCGATACTTGCAAAGACTTACCGCGATGATTATATGCTTGCCCTTGCGAAGGAGTATCCCATGTACGACTGGCAAAGCAACAAGGGCTACCCCACCGCCAAGCATCGTGCCGCAATACGCGAGCACGGCACAACGCCCTATCACCGCCTGTCATTCAACCTTTTAGGCGAGGAACCCAAGCAGTTGGAATTGCCTTTTGAATAGCTGCAGTGATGATAAATAAAAAAATAGGCTGTCCACAAGGACAGCCTATTTGCGTTATATTGTGTTACCAATTACTCAGCACGCAATGTGAAACGCTGGAAACCTGTTGCAGTGAGTTCCTTGTCGAAACCTTTCAAGAAATCGGCAACAGAAATCTTCTCGTTTTGGCAATAGCCCTGCTGCAAGAGGCAAACCTCTTTGTAGAACTTCTGGATACGACCATCGGCAATGCGAGCAATCATATTCTCGGGCTTACCCTCCTCACGAGCTTTATCCTCGGCAACAGCGCGCTCTTTAGCAACAATTGCGGGGTCGAGTTCCTCGCTTGTGAGAGCAAGGGGAGCCGATGCAGCAATCTGCATAGCAATCTCATGACCAGCCTCCTCGTTAGCCTGTGACAAAGCTACCATTGTACAGAGCATGTTCTTCTTCTGGTGGTTGTATGTGTAGATATTGTTACCCTCGAGTGTCTTGTAACCATCGAGCTCCATCTTCTCACCAGTGATACCTGTGCGAGCAACGATAGCGTCCTGCACTGTACCCTCACCAAGGGGAAGAGCCTGAACCTCTTCGATAGTCTTGCACTTTGCAGCAACTGCAGCGTCAAGAATATCCTGTGTGAGCTTCACAAAGTCGGCGTTTGTAGCAACGAAGTCTGTCTCGCACTTCAAGGCAATCATAGCGGCAAAGCCGTTCTCAGCCTTTACAAGCACGCAACCCTCAGAAGCCTCGCGGTCGCTACGTTTTGCAGCTACCAACTGACCCTTCTTGCGGATAATCTCAACAGCCTTGTCGAAATCGCCCTCAGCCTCTGTCAAAGCGTTCTTACAATCCATCATACCGGCTCCGGTCATTGTGCGGAGCTTGGAAATATCAGCCATTGTTACAGCCATAGTAGTAATTTGTTTTAAGAGTTAATAAATAAGGAATGAAAATTACTCAGCAGCCTCGTTTGTCTCCTCTGCCTTAGCAGCGCGTGCGCGTGTTGTGCGACGACGAGCGGGCTTCTTGTCTGCATTCTCCTCCTCGTTGTTCTCGGTAGCCTCAACTGCATCTACCTTCTCAACCTTGCGCTCCTCCAAGCCTTCAGCGATAGCTGAGCAGCAAGCATCAAGGATAACCTCAACCGACTTTGTAGCATCGTCGTTAGCGGGGATTACAAAATCAATGTTGTTGGGGTTAGAGTTTGTATCAACAATTGCAAATACGGGGATACCAAGACGGTTAGCCTCGTGAACAGCGATATTCTCTTTCAAAACATCAACTACGAAGATAGCTGAGGGGAGACGTGTGAGGTCGGCGATAGAACCGAGGTTCTTGTCCAACTTTGCACGCTGACGAGAAATCTGGAGAATCTCACGTTTTGAAAGGTTAGAGAATGTACCGTCCTGTGTGAGTTTGTCGATTGTAGCCATCTTCTTCACAGCCTTGCGGATTGTGGGGAAGTTTGTGAGCATACCACCGGGCCAACGCTCGATAACGTAGGGCATACCTACTGACTGTGCTTTCTCTGCAACAATCTCTTTAAGTTGTTTCTTTGTAGAAACGAAAAGTATTTTCTTACCGCTTTTTGCGATTTGCTTGAGAGCCTCTGCAGCAGTCTCTGTCATAGCTGCTGTCTTGTGCAAATCGATAATGTGGATACCATTGCGCTCCATGAAGATGTAGGGAGCCATAGCGGGATTCCATTTACGTTTCAAGTGACCGAAGTGTGCACCGGCCTCCAAAAGTGTGTCAAATGTAATTCTAGACATTTTGTTTAAATTTTAATTGTTTACCTTCTTTTTAGTTAATTTTTAACCAACCTCTCGGGTAGCCCACCATATGAACCGTGAGGTCCCGAGTGGTTTAGATACTAAACGTATATTTCGAGACCGAATATTAACGTTTACTGAACTGGAATCTACGACGAGCCTTGGGCTGACCGGGTTTCTTACGCTCAACCTCACGAGCATCGCGAGTGAGGAATCCTTCGGCACGCAAAGTCTTCTTGTCGTCGGCGTTAATCTTTACAAGAGCACGAGCAATTGCAAGACGCAATGCCTGAGACTGACCTGTGTAACCGCCACCGTCAAGGTTTACTTTGATATCGTATTTCTCCACTGCATCAATAGTCATCAAAGGTTGTTTAACAACATACTGAAGAATGCTTGAGGGGAAATATACCTGCAGATCCTTATTGTTGATAGTAATTTTTCCGGTACCTTCAGTAACGAAAATACGGGCAACTGCGCTTTTACGTCTGCCTAATGCATTTACCATTTCCATCTGCTGTATTATTTATAAGAGTTAATATCGATTGTTTTGGGAGACTGAGCAGCGTGGTTGTGCTCGGGACCCTCGTAAATATAGAGGTTGTTCAACAAGTGATTGCCAAGACGATTCTTGGGGAGCATACCTCTTACAACGTGCTTAACAAGACGCTCATAACCTTTGTAACCCTTAGCTACATCAGCGGGGCTGAAAGATTTCTGACCACCGGGATAGCCGGAGAAACGCAAATAAACGCGGTCTGTCCACTTGTTACCTGTCATTTTTACTTTGTTTGCGTTGATGATAATCACATTATCACCGCAATCTACATTGGGAGTAAAGCTGGGTTTGTATTTACCCCTCAAAAGCTTGGCAACCTTTGTACCAAGACGACCAATTACCTGGTCTGTTGCATCAACAACAACCCACTCTTTCTGAGCAGTTGCCTTGTTCACTGAAATTGTTTTGTAACTTAAAGTATCCACTTTAATTCCTTTTAAAATAGTTAATAATTCCATTTCCTCGATACCTCTCTGCTTGAACCTCACGGAATTAGGTGTCACAGATACCCTCTTCGCGTTTACCCGACCAATTGGCTAGATTGCGTACTAAAGCAAACTCAGAGACCTAAGATATCGACTGCCCGCAGGGCGGGCTGATAATAATCGGCTTGCAAAATTACTTTTTTTCAACGAGATAGGCAAGGAATTGAAAGATTTTTTGAAAAAAATGCATTTTTCTTTGTTTGGTAAACAAAAAGCATTACCTTTGCATCGCAATTACGAAAAGGAACGCAATTGCCCAGATGGCGGAATCGGTAGACGCGCTGGTCTCAAACACCAGTGGGGCA
>CAYRFX010000051.1:0-16513 GCA_964423665.1 uncultured Bacteroidaceae bacterium
TTGCTCCGGTCTCACGAGTATTGAAATTCCCAACAGCGTTACCAGCATTGGTGATTATGCGTTCTATTATTGCGACGGTCTCACGAGTGTTACAATTCCCAACAGTGTTACAAGCATAGGAAGTTATGCGTTCTATGGTTGTTATGATTTGAAAACAGTTATAAATAATTCATTCTTTATTTTTGTAAAAGGTTCTAAAGATTATGGCTATGTGGCGTATTATGCAAGTAACGTTATAAATAGATTTTCGGTTCCCGATGTCGTTTGCATAAATAGAACGCAAAAAACATTGACATTTAAGTTGTCCAATGTAACGAGCGATGATGTTCCATCGGAGATGGGTATCTATATTTATGGAACCCAATATCCTGCAAATGCGGAAAACATGGTAACGATTGGTGATTTGCGCCCGGGCAGTTCATATAATTTTAAAAGTTATGCGGTTTATAACGGTGTAACGGTATACGACACTTCATACACTTCATATTCTACACTTTCAATAAGTGTTGGTTGTGTTGTTGAAACTACAGCTACCACACTTACCTTCTCGGGTCGTTATGATGTTGGTGATGCAACATTTCTTTCTTGCGGTTTTGTCGATTACGAATCTGATGGCGAGAACTTGACAATCATCGGTCTTGATCCGGCAACAACCTATGCAGTGAGCTTTAGTGTTACTACCAAAGAGGGAGGTACTGTAACAGAGACTTGCACGGCAACCACCGATGCTCTTGTTTTCAAAACACTCCCTGCCAAGGCAACGAGCAATAATCGTGCTATTATTTGTGCAGAAGCAAATATTGCGAACGAAGAAACCGGCACGGGCTTTGAATGGAGAGCTATGGATGCGCCCGACCTTGTTCCGTCTAATTATGCAGCATGCGCCATAAACAATGGTGTGATTGAGGGTGCATTAAACAATTTGAGCGTAAGGACCTATTATAAGTATCGTCCTTATTACTGTTCTGCCGAGGGCAATTACTATTATGGCGAATGGATAGGCTTTGGTACTGCCGATGCTTATGTCTATTTTACTCCCACTGTTCACACTTATGCGGCAACACTCACGGCTTTGAATGCAGTGGAGTTGAATGGATATGTGCTTGCCGGTAGCGACGACATTGTGGAGCAAGGATTCGAATACTGGGTACGCGCAGCCTCTGTCACTCGTTCTGCAAGTAATGTGATGAAAATTACTGCGACCGGGCAACGAATGAGCGTGCTACTGGAGAATCTTGAGTATAACAAGGTGTATGAATGCCGTGCCTATGTTACAACAACAAAGGAGACTGTTTATGGTGATGTGATGACTTTTGAAACCGGCGGAACTACCGGTATCGATTATATAGAAGATGACGATGCTCCTGCAAATGTATTTAATGGTTTGCCCGATACTTATTACGATCTTAGCGGCCGTATAGTGGAGTGCCCGACAAAGGGTATTTACCTCTACAATGGAAAGAAAATTGTGATTAAGTGAGCACGTTGATGATGAATGTTTAATATCCCAAGGTGGCGTTGGCTGCCTTGGGATTTTTGTTCTATATAAGGGGAATGCAAAAAGATTCATTTGCAGAATCTGCTAATGATGTAAAGAAACAGAAGACCCGGGCTTGGTCGGCAAGCTGAAAATATCTCAAAAAAACTCGTTATCAAGTTTTTTCTCTTAAACTCAGTTATTTATGTTGAATTATTGTTAGAATTACGGAAAAATTTCTTTAATTTTGCAGCAGATTATGTACTAACGTAACTCAATTTGTATGCACAGAGTTGTAAAAATTTCTAAGGGATTGGATATCAACCTAAAAGGTGCTCCAATTGCTGAAACAACAAAGGTGGAGGCTGCAAAGTTGTATGCTTTGATGCCTGCCGATTTCACTCGCGTAACTCCCAAAGTGGTGGTTAAGCCCGAGGATGTTGTAAAGGCCGGCGAGCCCTTGTTCGTTGATAAGAATTGTCCCGAAATGCAATTTGTTTCGCCCGTGAGCGGAAAAGTTGTAGCGGTAAACCGCGGAGAGAGAAGACGCGTGTTGAGCGTCGTAGTAGAGTCGGACGGCAAGTTTGAGTCTGTGGAGTACAAAGCAAAAGATGTACTTTCTCTGTCGGCAGAGGAGGTGAAAGCCGATTTGTTGAAGTCGGGTCTTTTTGCTTTCATACGCCAGAGACCATACGATGTTATTGCCACTCCCAGTGATTCACCCCGAGCAATCTTTGTATCGGCTTTCGACTCAAAGCCCTTGGCTGTTGATTTTGAGATAGCTCTCAAAGGCAATGAGGACGATTTCCAGATTGGTCTTGATGCTCTTTCACGCATCGCTCCCGTATATTTGGGCGTGAGCGCGAGCCAAAAGGCTGCAGCGTTGAACGTTGCAAAGAATGTTACAACCACCATCTTCAAGGGACCGCATCCCGCAGGTAACGTGGGCGTGCAGATAAACCATGTGGCTCCCGTGAACAAGGGTGAGATTGTATGGACCGTGGGTGCCGAGGAGGTTATCTTCATCGGTCGTCTCTTCAACAAGGGTAAAGTTGATTTTACCCGCACCGTGGCACTTGCAGGTAGCGAGGTTAAGAATCCTTCGTACAGCAAGGTAGTGCTTGGTGCGCAAATCGCTACACTTGTTGCAGGTCGTCTCAACGAGGAGAATCCCCTGCGCATCATCGACGGCAACGTGCTCACCGGCAAGCCCACCACAGCCGAAGGTTTCCTTGGAGCGTTCTCTACCGAGGTGACCGTTATTCCCGAGGTTATGGGTGGCGACGAGATGTTTGGCTGGATAGCACCCCGTTTCTCTATGTTCAGTACCAGCCGCAGCTACTTCAGCTGGCTTATGCCCAAGCGCAGCTACACCATCGATGCACGCATCAAGGGTGGCGAGCGTCATATGATTATGTCAAACGAGTATGACAAGGTGTTCCCCATGGACATCTACCCCGAGTATCTTATCAAGGCTATCATCACCGGTAATATCGACAAGATGGAAGAGCTTGGTATCTACGAGGTAGCTCCCGAGGACTTTGCATTGTGCGAGTTTGTCGATTCGTCTAAATTGGAATTGCAGCGCATTGTACGCGAGGGGTTGGACAAGCTCCGTGCCGAGATGTGTTAATGCCAATATCCGCCTCCTTGGGCGGTAGAGTTATAAAGCAAAATAAAATATAGATATCATATGAAATTTTTGAGAAATTATCTGAATAAAATTAAACCCAACTTCGAGGAGGGTGGCAAGCTGCACGCTTTGCGCTCTGTGTTCGATGGAATGGAAACTTTCCTTTTCGTTCCCAATGACACCTCGAAAAGCGGTGTGAATATTCACGATGCAATAGACAGCAAGCGCATTATGTCGCTCGTGGTTATTGCACTCTTGCCCGCGATGTTGTTCGGTATGTATAACCTCGGTTATCAGAATGCTCTTGCAGCAGGCGCCGTGGCTACAACATCTTGCTGGGAAATGTTCCTCTTTGGTCTTATGATTATGTTGCCCAAGATTGCCGTAACATATATTGTAGGTCTTGGAATAGAATTTATCGTTGCTCAGTGGAAGAACGAGGAGATACACGAGGGTTTCCTCGTGTCGGGTGTTCTTATTCCCATGATTGTGCCAGCCGGCTGTCCTCTGTGGGTGTTGGCTATCGCCACTGCCTTCTCTGTGATTTTTGCAAAAGAGGTGTTTGGCGGTACAGGTATGAACATTGTGAACGTGGCACTCATTGCGCGTGCGTTCATCTTCTTTGCATACCCCACTGTAATCTCCGGTGAATCGGTATGGGTGGCAACAGAGTCAATCTTCGGTATCGGTCACGACCTGCCCGACGGATACACCTGCGCAACTGCATTGCAGTTTGTTAAAGAGGGTGGTGCCATTGTGGGTGCAGCAGGTGCCGAGCTCTCTGTTTGCGATATGCTTTGCGGCTTTATGCCCGGCTCCATTGGCGAGACAAGCGTCATTGCAATAGCTCTTGGCGCAATCATTCTCTTGTGGACCGGTGTTGCAAGCTGGAAGGTTATGGTTTCTGTGTTTGTCGGTGGTATCGCAATGATAGCTCTCTTCACAGGTCTCATGCCCGGGAATCCCGCTTTGCAGGCTCCCTTCTACACACACTTGTTGCTTGGTGGTTTCTGCTTCGGTGCCGTGTTTATGGCTACCGACCCTGTTACAGCAGCCCGCACCGAGACAGGTAAATATATCTATGGCTTCGGCATTGGTGCTATGGCAATTCTCATTCGCGTGTTCAACCCCGGTTATCCCGAGGGTATGATGCTTGCCATTTTGCTCATGAACGTAACAGCTCCTTTCATCGATTACTGTGTGGTTCAGTCAAATGTCAAGGCTCGTGCTAAACGTCTAACCAAAAAGAACTAACAGATATGGCTAAATATGTATGTAAAGTGTGCGGTTACACGCACGAAGGCACAGAGGCACCCTCTGCATGCCCCCTTTGTAAAGCCCCTGCGTCGGAGTTCGAGCTTGTTGGTGGCGAGGCACAAGGCGATGCCAAAAAGGCAAAGAAAGGCTTTGATACAAGCAGCGATGCCTATGCTATCATCTACGCTTCGATAGTTGTAATTATTGTGGCATTCTTGCTTGCAGGCGTTTCATCGCTTCTGCGTCCCAAACAGGAGGATAACATTCGTCTCGACAAGAAAAAGCAGATACTTGCATCGCTCAACATTAAGAATCAGCCCGATGCTGCTGCAAAATATGCCGAGGTGGTTAAGCAGGAGGCAATCATCAACAATGCCGGTGCGGTGGTAGCCACCGAGGGCGGTTTCGATGTAGCCAACGATGCTATCAACGACAGCAACCTTCCCATTTACATCTGCGATATAGATGGTGAAACCAAATATGTTATTCCCATGACCGGTAATGGTCTCTGGGGTGGCATTTGGGGTTATGTTGCCGTGAACAGCGATGGTAACTCAATCTATGGTGTGTATCTCTCTCATGCAAGCGAAACACCCGGTTTGGGTGCCGAGATTGCCGGCGAGAAATTCCAAAAGACCTTCAAGAGCAAGAACATCATCAAGAATGGCGAGGTTGCTTTGAAGGTTACCAAGAAAGTTACCGACGAGGAGTGTGAGGTGAATGCAATGTCCGGTGCCACCATCACTTGTAACGGTGTGGACAACATGTTGCAGAGCGCAATGAACAGCTACAAAGCCTATCTCATTGCTTTGCAGCAGCCCGCAGCACCTATTGTAGAATCTGAGCCTGCTCCCGCCGAGGAGGCACTAGTAACAGAGGAGGAATAACTATGGGACTATTTTCAAAGAAAAACATGGAGGCTCTCAACACGCCTCTGCTTAAAGAGAACCCTGTAACTGTTCAGGTGCTTGGTATCTGCTCGGCATTGGCTGTTACAAGTAAACTTGAGCCTGCAATTGTTATGGGTCTTTCTGTAACCATAATCGTTGCAATGGCAAACGTGATTATCTCACTTATCCGCAACACAATCCCCATGCGCATTCGTATCATCATACAGCTGGTGGTTGTTGCTGCGCTTGTAACACTCGTGAGCGAGGTACTCAAAGCCTTTGCTTATGATGTGAGCGTTCAGCTTTCGGTTTATGTGGGTCTTATTATTACCAACTGTATCCTCATGGGACGTTTGGAGGCGTTTGCAATGCAGAACAAGCCTTGGCCTTCGTTCCTCGATGGTATCGGTAACGGTCTTGGATACGCAATGATACTTGTTGTTGTTGCTATTGTTCGTGAGATTTTCGGTTCGGGAACATTGCTCGGTATTCCTGTAATCCCGCAGTGTGTATATGAGGCAGGTTACATCAACAACGGTCTGATGCTTATGACACCTGCTGCATTTATCCTCATTGCATGCATCGTGTGGTTCCAGAGAGCAAAAGACAAGAATTTGCAAGAATAATAATTAGATACAGAAGAAAATTATGGAACATTTTATTAGTTTGCTTGTCCGTTCAATTTTTGTGGACAATATGATTTTTGCCTTCTTCTTGGGTATGTGTTCGTTCTTGGCTGTATCTAAGAGTGTGAAGACCGCAATAGGTTTGGGTATTGCCGTTGTGTTTGTGCAGGTAATCACCCTTCCTGTAAACTATTTGTTGCAGACAGCTGTGCTTGCCAATGGCGCAATCATTAAGGGCGTGGATTTAACTTTCCTTGCATTTATCCTCTTTATTGCCGTTATTGCAGGTATTGTGCAGCTGGTTGAGATGATTGTAGAGCGTTTTGCTCCCGCATTGTATAGCCAGCTTGGTATCTTCCTTCCCCTCATCGCTGTGAACTGCGCCATCATGGGTGGTTCGTTGTTCATGCAGCAGCGCATAGGCATGGAGGCAACCAACTCACAGGCCATTCTCAATTTCTGGGATTCAGTGGCTTTTGCCATCGGTTCCGGTTTCGGTTGGATGGTAGCTATTGTGCTCTTTGCTGCAATTCGTGAGAAAATGGAGTACTGTAATATCCCCAAGCCCCTGCGTGGTCTCGGCATCGCCTTCATCACCGTAGGTCTCATGGCTATGGCGTTCATGTGCTTCTCAGGTATTAAAATGTAATAAATAACAGCTATGGATATACAATTAGTATTAGCAAGTATAGCAGTATTCCTTGTAATCATCTTGTTGTTGGTGATTATCCTGCTGGTGGCAAAGAAATATTTGCTCCCCTCGGGAAATGTCAAGGTTAAGATTAACGACGAGAACGAGGTTGAGGTAGCTGCCGGCGGTACCCTCCTGGGTACAATGGCAGAGAATGGCATCTTCCTTCCCTCGGCTTGTGGTGGTAAAGGTTCTTGCGGTCAGTGCAAAGTGCAGGTAGTTGAGGGTGGTGGTGAGATTCTCCCCTCAGAGACCGGTCATTTCACTCGCAAGGAGCAGCAGGCTCATTGGCGTTTGGGTTGCCAGGTGAAGGTTAAGAATGACCTTTCAATCAAGGTGCCCGAGTCGGTAATGGGTGTTAAAGAGTGGGAGTGCGAGGTTATCTCTAACAAGAACGTTGCAACCTTCATCAAAGAGTTTATCGTGGCTCTTCCTCCCGGGGAGCACATGGACTTTGTTCCCGGTTCATACGCGCAGATTAAGATTCCTGCATACGATATGACATACGACAAGGATATCGACAAGAGCCTCATTGGCGACGAGTATCTGCCCGCATGGGAGAAGTTTGGTTTGCTTGGTCTCAAGTGCAAGAACACCGAGGAGACAATCCGTGCATACTCAATGGCAAACTATCCTGCCGAGGGTGATAGAATTATGCTCACCGTGCGTATTGCAACACCTCCCTTCAAGGCAGACCGTTCAGGCTTTATGGACGTTCCTTGCGGTATTGCATCGTCATACATCTTCACACTGAAACCCGGCGACAAGGTAATTATGAGTGGTCCTTACGGAGACTTCCACCCCATTTTCGATTCAAAGAAAGAGATGATGTGGGTAGGTGGTGGTGCCGGTATGGCTCCTTTGCGTGCACAGATTATGCACATGACAAAGACCTTGAAGACTACCGACCGCACAATGACCTACTTCTACGGTGCGCGTGCGCTTAACGAGGTATTCTATCTCGAGGACTTCTTGCAGCTCGAGAAGGAGTTCCCCAACTTCACATTCCACCTCGCGCTCGACCGTCCCGACCCCGCAGCCGATGCTGCAGGCGTGAAATATACCCCGGGCTTCGTTCACCAGGTAATCTACGAGACCTATCTGAAGAACCACGAGGCACCCGAGGATATCGAGTACTACATGTGTGGTCCCGGCCCCATGTCAAAGGCTGTTGTAAACATGCTTGTTGATCTTGGTGTTGAGGAGAAGTCTATTATGTACGATAACTTCGGCGCATAATATATACCCGGTTATAAAAAGAGGGTGTGTCGCAAAACTTAATGCGACACACCCTCTTTCGGTTTGTTAATTATAACACACCATCATTTATTTATAATTGTTTTTAGGGCACTTTTTGCGGGAACTTAAATAATTCGTATATTAGCGATGTAAAATAAAGAAAATGTACCTGTCTATACTTATACCCACATACAACTACAACTGCACGCAGCTTGTGAGCGAGCTGGCGCAGCAGGCGCAGGCAATCGAGGGCTTGCGCTACGAGATTATTGTGGGCGATGATGGCTCCACCAACGAGCAGGTTGTTACAGCCAACCGCGCAATAAACTCCATGACAGGTGCCACCTATTGGGAGGCTGGGCGCAATCATGGGCGTGCTGCCATTCGCAACCGTCTTTATGAACGCAGCACAGGGCGCTGGCTGCTTTTTCTCGATAGCGACGGCATGCCTGTGAACGGCGGTTTCCTCTCCTCTTACATTGATGCTGTTAAGAACGGCGCGGCTTGTGCCGTGTGTGGTGGGGTGGCACACCCCTCCTCTTTGCCATCCCCGTCGGTGTCGTTACGCTGGTTGCACGAAACAACTTATGAGAGGCGCACTCCGCTTGAATGGCGCAACAGCCACCCGTATGCCAATTTCCGTTCGTTCAATTTCCTTATAGACAGGGATAGCTTCTCAAAAGTGATGTTTGACGAACATGTACACAGCTATGGTTACGAGGACAACCTCTTTGGGCGTGCGTTGCAGCATAGTGGGGTGGAGGTGCGGCATATAAACAACCCCATGCTTAATGTCGATATAGAGCCAAATGCAATCTATCTTTCCAAGAATGAAGAGGCATTGCGCACCCTTGCTGCGAATTATGATGCTATGGGGCATCTGGTGCATCTTGCAAGGAGCCTGGAGATACTCGAACGTTACCATCTTGGTTGGCTCTTGTCGATGGTGTATGGAGTTTTGCGCCCGTTTCTCAGGCGTAACCTCTGCGGCTCTTCCCCGCGTATGTGGGTGTTTAATTTGTATCGTGCGGGTTATTTGCGTTCTCTCTTGCGTTAATTACGATAGAATAGAAATAAATAGTGTGGTGTAGATAAGTGTTGCTTATTGATAAAAGCGTTACTCTGCCTGCCCTGTCGCCTGCAGGAACTCCTTGTGCACAGCATTGCTCTCTTGTGCTCTTTTGCGCCACTCTTTATCTCCGTAAACCCCCGCCTCGTTGTAATCAAAAACAGTAAAGCCTATTTTGCGGGCTGCTTTTTTCTTGTTGAATGAGAAATCATCGGCAAGCGGGTCATTCATTTGCGGGTCTGTGAATAGTGCACTCTTTTCGCGTGATAGCTCCCATTCTGAACTGCTCTTGTCGCAGAACGACAAAGTGTCGCCATAGCTCCAATAGATATTGTCGGCAATATCCATATTGGCCTGGAACCATTTGCCACCGGCAGTTTTGCCACCTTTTTGCAGTATTATGTTATGCTTGAATGTGAACGAACTGTGCTTCTCGGCTTTCGTTAATTGAATCTGATAGTTCCTGCCAAATGCAAATATGTTGTTTTCAATGATATTCTCCTTTCCGTAGTGCTGATGAAAAGCTCTGTCGTGGCAGCGGTAAACAAGATTGTTCTTTATTACAATATTGCTGCTACCCTCGTCGGTGTATATGCCCCAGCCGCCATAGCTTGCCGATGCAATATCGTGAATAACATTGCCCACGATGCTGTTGCCTGTGCCCTCGCCCAGAGTGTATATGCCTCCCATGTCCGATAACTCGCCCCAGCCAAGATGGTGAATGTGGTTGTATGCTATTGTGTTGTTGCAGGCTGCGCTTGTGCCGTATCCCCATTTCCACCCCATTGAAATGCCGCTGTATTTAAGGTCCGATATATCGTTGTGCGTTATTTTGTTGCGGGCAGCATGCATGATGTGTATTCCCACGCCCGATGCAACCTCCTTTCCGCCTCCTTTAATAATGTTGTTGTCAATAATATTGCCCTTTGCAACCGAGAGGGTGTCGGCAGGGGTTACCGAGCTGCCTATCTTAATTCCACCGGCACCGGTATCGGCAATGTAGCACCTCTGCACCTTGCAATCGCTTGAACCTTTGTCTATCCATATGGCATATGTGCCACAATGCTCAATCTCGCAATCTGTGAAAGAGATGTTCTTGGCATAGCGGAGTTCAATGGCAGCACCAATGTCTGCCGCGGCCTGGTAGGGGTAAACTCCTGTACGGGGAAGATTGAATTTACTCACCGAGAAACCAATATTGCAGAAAGATATATTTTCAATCTCCCTTCCCTGTTGCCCCGTGAGATTAATAAACTGTCTTATGGTGGGTATAAAACATTCGGCACTGTTCATCTCCTCCCCCGGGTGGCGCATATAGTAGAGCGTGCCGTTTGTGTAATCCATGTACCATTCTCCGGCGGTGTCCAGCGCCGGCTTGAAATCATATATATAATATTGTGTACCTTTTTGGGGTAAATAATGGTCGCCCCACTTGCGACCGGCAACGTTAAAAGTGTTGCTGTCCTTGTTTATGATGTCTATATGCATTTTTGCATTGTTCCACTTGTGGTGCAGAGATACCTTGGGCTGCCCGTTCTCCCCGGGCCACACATGTTCCAATATTGCAAGGTCTGCACTGTCGCCCTTTATACGCATGGTCGCAAAGCTCTCTCTGCTGTTCTTGCCACGGTCTGTTACGCTTTCTTTTATCTCTTTAATCTTGTAGAATCCGCTGTTGGGTGTGCGTGCAAGGGTGGCACGTCGCCCGTTAATGAAAAATTGTTCAAAAGTGTAATCGCTCCACACGGCTTCGGGTATCTGCACGCTGTAAAGTGAGTTGTTCAGCTGTCGCCACCCGGTAATTTTTTTTCCGCCTATGAAACGGACCTTCCCGCCCGTGGAACGTACCACTATAGGGCGCTTGTTGGGGGTGGTTATGTGGCAGCCGCTCTCCATAAAGTAGTCGCCTGCGGCAACCTCAATATAGGCGGTGTCCTTTGCGGTGGTTGAGACTGCCATGTTCAATGCCTTTTGCAACGTTTGCAATGGGGCTCTTTTTGTCCCTTTGTTGCTGTCGTTGCCCTCGGGGGCAATATAAATATGGCTCTGCGCAGCGACAGCCATTGCTACAATGGCTGCTATTGCCACGCATAATATTCTTTGGCAGTTGTATATAATATCGCACCTTATTGTCATTTCGAGAGAGCGTAGCGACGAGAAATCTAAAATAGATTCCTCACGCAAGGTTCGGAATGACAGATTCTTGTAATTGGTGTAGAAACGTAATTGATTGCCTGAACTTTTATTCATCTTTCTATCATTATTCCGTTAAATATTCGTCCTGAGTTTATTCCTAATCGGCGTGCCGAGAACCACTCCTTGTGGTTGGTGTATGTGCATATTCCTGCAATCTCTATGTTTGCAGCAGGCACACCGCAATTTGTCAATAGCAGGCGGTTCGCTTCCCACAGGTCTATGTGCCATTTTGCGTGGCGGGTGGCAATGCTCTCCATTGGGAAACCTGCCTCTTTGAAAGTCTCATACACCTCGTCGCCCACCTCAAAAGCCTCTCTCCCTATGCTTGGTGCAATAACTGCTTTTATGTTTTGTGTGTTGCACTCATGCACTCTCTCCATCTCCTTTATGCATCGTTCCACGATGCGTGCAACGGTGCCTCGCCACCCCGCATGCACAGCTGCAATTATCGGTTTTTCTGTGTCGCACAAGAGAACGGGCACGCAGTCGGCGGTGGATACTCCTATGCAGGTGCGGGGCAGGGCTGTTATCACGGCATCAACCCCTTGTAACATTTTTTCTCTCTCCTCGGCTGTGCTTGTGACGAAGCTCTCGTCTATGTGCAACACCTCACAACCATGCGTCTGGCGGGGGAGTATGAGCCTCTCGCTGGCGATGTTTAGCTCCTTGCACAGCCGGGTGCGGCACTCGGCAACGTGTTGCGGGGTGTCGCCGCAGTAGTGGGTTATGTTGAATCCGCCATAAACCTCGTCGTTCTCTCTTTTTGTGGAGAAGGCGGTTACGCGGGGGCTGATATCGTATTTTAGTATTTGCATTGTTCTTTTTGTTTGTGTAAAGGTAGCAATAATCCTGAAACGTACAAATGATTCTTATTCTTGATATTTGTCATACTGAGCGTTAGCGAAGTATCTCCGGAAATATGTGTATAGATTTTTCACTGCACTGCGTTCCATTCAGAATGAAAAACCTTGTTTTTTTATCAGCCGGCACGGAATAAACCGACAAAGGGCGTGCCACGGCACGCCCTTTGTCGGTATGATGTAATAATTAGAATGCGTTCAAAGCCTGTTCAAGGTCGGCAATGATATCCTCGGCATCTTCGATACCCACAGAGAGGCGAATGAGGTCGGGGTCGATACCGCTTTCAAGCAACTGTTGGTCGCTCAGCTGGCGATGAGTGTGGCTTGCGGGGTGCAGCACACAAGAACGCGCGTCGGCAACGTGGGTTACGATGGAGATGAAGTTGAGGCTGTCCATGAAGCGAATGGCATCTTCCTTGTCGCCCTCCACGGCAAACGCCATCACACCGCAACCACCGCCGGGCAGGTATTTCTGTGCTAAGCTGTAATATTTGTCGTTCTCGAGCCCGCTGAATTTTACCCATTTCACTTTGGGGTGCTGTGCAAGATATTCAGCTACCTTTTGTGCATTCTCGCAATGGCGGGGCATGCGCAGGTGCAAGGTCTCCAAGCCAAGATTCAGCAGGAAGGCATTCTGCGGAGCCATCATCGCGCCAAGGTCGCGCATCACCTGTGAAACAACCTTTGTAATATATGCCGCCTTGCCAAAGTTCTTTGTATAAACCAGCCCGTGGTAGCTCTCGTCGGGCTCGGTGAGGCAGGTGAACTTGTCGTGGTGCGCCTCCCAGTCGAAGTTGCCGCTGTCAATAACCGCACCGCCAACAGCCACTGCGTGCCCGTCCATATATTTTGTGGTGGAGTGGGTTACAATGTCGGCACCCCACTCAATGGGGCGGCAGTTGATGGGGGTTGCAAAGGTGTTATCCACAATGAAGGGCACTCCCTGCTTGTGTGCTATTGTCGCAAATTTTTCAAGGTCGAGCACAGCGGCACCGGGGTTCGATATTGTCTCGCCAAAGAGAGCCTTTGTATTGGGGCGGAACGCCTTCTCAATCTCCTCGGCAGGAGCATCGGCATCAACAAAAGTTACATCAATGCCCATCTTCTTCATCGTTACCGAGAACAGGTTGTATGTGCCGCCATATATTGTGGTTGCCGACACAAAGTGGTCGCCCGCCTGGCAAATGTTAAGTATCGCATAGAAGTTTGCAGCCTGCCCCGATGATGTGAGCACTGCGCCCACGCCGCCTTCAAGAGCCGCAATCTTTGCGCCCACGGCATCTACCGTTGGATTCTGCAAGCGGCTATAGAAATATCCCGAATCCTCAAGGTCGAACAACCTTGCCATCTGCTCGCTTGTCTCATATTTGAATGTGGTACTTTGGAAGATGGGTAGCACACGAGACTCGCCTTTTTTGGGCTGCCAGCCACCCTGAACACATATTGTTCCTTTGTTTAGTTTCTTTTCCATTTTATTTATGTTTTAATTTGATATCTTTGTTCCTTTTTTCTCTTTTGGGCGCACACACGGGTGCGCCCCTACGGCGAGGCTTGTTTTTGTTCTTTATATCTAAAATACTCCCCTCTGCAAGCAGAGGGGCGGAGCTTTTAACTCTCCCTCTTTCCCATTCCCTCCGCGCTCGCTTAGCTCAGTTCCCTTATCGCCTTGCGAAGATAATACTAAACATCGGATTATTTTCTCTCTTTCCCTCGCTTTTTGCAAGATTTGGTGGAAACCGGCAAAAACGCAAAATAAATTTGGTGGAAACCGGCAAAAACGCAAAATAAATTTGGTGGGTTTTTTGAAAAGTGCTATTTTTGACTAAAATTTCAAGACTATGGCAGATGGAATGATTCGTTTTAAGAGAAAAATGTATGACGTTATGCTTAAATGGAAACAGGAGCGTAATGGTGATACAGCGTTGCTTATACAAGGAGCTCGTCGTGTCGGTAAATCTACTATTGCAGAAGAGTTTGCAAGCAAAGAATATAAATCTTATATACTGATAGATTTTTCTAAGGTCTCTAAAGAAGTAAGCGATTTGTTTAACGATATATCGGATTTAGGTTATCTGTTTCTTAGACTACAATTTATATATCAAGTAGAATTGTACGAGCGGGAGTCTGTGATAATATTTGATGAAGTGCAGTTGCAGCCATTGGCAAGACAAGCTATCAAGCATCTTGTAAAGGATCATAGATATGATTATATAGAAACAGGCTCTTTAATCTCTGTAAGGTCCAAGAGCCGTAATATAATTATACCAAGCGAAGAAACAAAAGTCGATATGTATCCAATGGATTATGAAGAGTTCAGATGGGCATTGGGAGATGCTGCAACAATACCATTGTTGCGCAGCGTGTTTGAGAAAAAAATGCCTCTTGGTGATGCTGTTCATCGAAAACTTATGCGTGATTTTCGTTTATATATGCTTGTAGGCGGTATGCCACAAGCTGTGGCTGCATATATTAAGACCAATAATTTTACGGCAGTTGATATGGCAAAACGAGATATCATTGCTTTGTATGAGGAAGATTTTGGGAAAATTGATGATTCCGGAAGAGCGAAGGCAATGTACGATGCTATACCGGCGCAATTGAGCAGAAATGTTTTGAGATATCAAGTAGGATATGCAATACCCGAGGAGAAGGTGGGCAGAGTCGTTAATATTGTAAAGGATATGGAAGACTCTATGACTACCAATATTGCGTTTCATTCCAATGATCCGAATGTAGGATTGGCTTTGACCAAGAATCCTGAATATTTCAAAATGTATTTATCAGATACCGGTCTGTTTGTAACTCTTGCATTCAAAGATAGTGATATAACCGAGAATATCATCTATGAAAAATTGCTCTTTGACAAGTTGAGCGCCAATCTTGGTTATGTGTATGAGAATGTGATTGCTCAAATGTTGAAAGCGACAGGAAAAAATTTATTCTATCACACAATACCATATGCCGATGGCAAGAAATGCTATGAAGTAGATTTTATAATTACCGACAAACATAAAATATCGCCTATCGAGGTTAAATCATCGGGGTATAAGTCGCACAAATCGTTAGATGAGTTTTGTGCGAAGTTTTCCGAGCGCATTATGAATAAATATGTGATATATACAAAGGATTATAAGCGAGAAAATGGCGTAGAATATATTCCTGTTTATATGACAATGCTTTTGTAGCATTATTGAAATATAGGCACTATTTGAGATAGCTGCAGATAATAAGTTATGTGGAGAACTGAAATTCCGTTCGCAATACAATAATCTTGGCAGAAAATTTGTTTTATTACCAAATATTGGTAACTTCGTGGAAAATTATTGTGATATGAAAACGACATCGGTAGCATTAGGGACTTATTTCGAGAATTTTATTCGAATGAAGGTTGAACAAGGGCGTTATAATAATGCCAGTGAGGTTATTCGTGCCGCTCTGCGCCTCTTAGAAGAGAATGAAAGTCATCTGCAAGAGTTGAAGATGGCGATTGCAGATGGCATTGAAAGTGGCATTGCTTCGAGTTTCAACGCCGAAGAATATCTAAAAACACTCAAGGCAAAACGAGCAAATGGTTAATTATCATCTAACCAATAAAGCGGTCGAAGATTTGACCAACATTTGGGAATATACCATAGATACATGGTCGGAGCAACAGGCCGACAGCTACTACAAGATGCTCGTTGCTGCTTTCAAGAAAATCTCTGAGTATCCTCGTTTATTAGGCATAAAGTATGAAGAAGTCATAGAGGGATTGCGCGGATATAAGACGGGTAAGCATATTATCTTTTATCAGATTCTCGCAGATGGAGATGTTCTTATCATAAGAATTCTTCACCAACGTATGGACTTAAAACGTCGTATTCTTGAGGATTAACAGATAATACATTGTCCAAAAACTCTTCCACTCGCTCCGCTCGCGCTCGTCCCTCTCTGCGGAGGGACAGTGTGAATTGAAACTCTCCCGCTTTTTAAAGAGGGAGTACCCGAAGGGGGAGGGAGTTCGTTTCGTTCTTCTGTCTAAAAAACGTCCCTACTCCCTCCGCGCTCGCTTTGCTCGCGCTCGTCCCTCTATAAACAGAGGGACAATGATAAAACTTAAAACTCCTCCTCGCGAAGTTTCCTTATCGCTTTGCGAAGATAATACTAAACATCGGATTATTTTCTCTCTTTCCTCTGCTTTTTGCAAGATTTGGTGGAAACCGGCAAAAACGCAAAATAAATTTGGTGGGTTTCTTGAAAAGTGCTACAGATGGCTTCGTTATTTTGAGCAGATACTAACAGCAGCTAAAACATCTCTTGTTGTTTCTGCTACGGCTGAAATACCAATTACTCCCTAAATTTGTCTTGTAGAACTTGCATCTTCTCTATAATCTGCTTAAAAGTCGGCTTATTAGACCCATAAATCATATTTACCAACATTTCTGCATAGTCCTTTTCCCATACGGCGATAATATCTTCACGAGGAATGAGCACTATTCTTTTGCGAACATCAGGCGTGTAATCCATATTGCTTAACAGCATCGGACAAAGCATTATAAAATTCTTCGCGAACAAATATTGAGGATTCTTTGCGGA
>CAYRFX010000052.1:0-16197 GCA_964423665.1 uncultured Bacteroidaceae bacterium
ATCGTATTTATTATTGTTTTTATTTTTGCAACGTTGCCACTTTTTTCACAAGAGGAAATGGCGGTACAGGTCTTTTTGGAGAAGGTATATAGCGAAGTAAAGAGCATAAACCACTGTCAGGGAGATTATGAGCCGTTGATTGGGAAATACTGCTCGCTCGCATTCCGCGAGCTTTATGGTGAAACACGTCGATGGGAGAAAAAGGAGAACGAGGCCATATGCGGTTTCAACGGCGCATACGACATTTTTGTGCATTGTCAGGATTATTTCGAGAAAATAAAATTCAGTGTTTCCGATGTGCAGAAGATTCACGATTCCTCACAAGATAGATACCGCGCCGCCGTAACCACTCATTTTTATTGCAGCGAATACGACATAAAGGAGTGGAGCGAAACTGACACCGTTTATATTATCCACGAAAATCACGAATGGCGCATAGATGATTTTGCAGGTGGCGAATACCGCATTGACGATATGATGAAATACACTCCGCTTATCGTCGAGATTAACACCGACAAGAGCAACGATACACTGCGCATAGCCACCCGATTGAAGCGTATTTACAAAGATGTGGAAATGATAGCAAATACCGAGAAATGCAACACCACCCCATTGTATGAAAAATATTGTTCAAAAAGGTTCAAGGATTTATTCTGCGAGGTAAGCTACTGGGAAGAGAAATTAGGCGAAATGATTGTCGGGCAAGATTGCTGGATAAGAGGACAGGACTGGGACAAGATTGTAAAGCACGAAATATCGAATGTAGAAATAACAAGCCCATCGAAGGCGGAGGCCGATGTAACAGCAACAATCACATTACTCGCAACGGATAGTGAAAGAACATTCACAAGCAAATGCCGATTAGATATTATCTTTGAGAACGACGAATGGGTTATTGACGATTTTACCGCTTACAACAGCGAGGGTAAGCTATTTGACAGCGACAGCGAGGTTTTCAGAGACGGAATAAAAGAGGCTGTCAGATAGTGGGCCGACTCGGTAAAGAGCGGCAATTTTTAGTGGAGAAAAGATAAACAATAAACATATTTATACTTTATGTACGACTTGGCAATTATAGGCGGAGGACCCGCCGGATATGTTGCGGCAGAAAATGCCGGAGCAAAAGGGTTAAAAACCGTGTTATTCGAAAAACGCGAACTGGGTGGCGTGTGCCTCAACGAGGGGTGCATACCTACAAAGACACTGCTCTACAGCGCAAAAATGTATGAACACGCGCAGGGGGGCAAAAAGTATGGCATAACAGCCGAGGGCGTGGCGTACGACTACAAGAAGATTGCCGACCGCAAGACCAAGGTTGTGCGCAAGCTGGTTGCCGGTATAAAAATGAAGATGGAGAACCACAACGTGGAGGTGGTGCGTGGCGACGCTTTCATTGAGAGTGGCGACACAAGCAGCATAAAAATCACTTGTGGCGAGCAGAGCTACGAGGCTGCGCACCTGCTCATCTGCACCGGTAGCGAGGCGTTTATACCCCCTATCCCCGGCGTTGAAGGCAACGAGGCGGTGCTCACCAACCGCGAGATTCTGTCACTCACAGCAGCCCCTGCAAGCCTTGTGATTATCGGCGGCGGAGTCATTGGAATGGAGTTCGCCAGCTTCTATAACAGCTTGGGCATTCCCGTAACCGTTATTGAGATGCTGCCCAAAATTCTCGGCGGCATGGACAAAGAGGTTGCCGAGATGGTGCGCGGTATATACACCAAGCGAGGGGTAAAATTCTGCCTCGGTTGCAAGGTGACAGCTATTGATGGCAACACAGTGCACTACACCGACTGCGAGGGCAACGCACTCACTGCCGAGGGGGATAAAATACTCATGAGCGTGGGCCGCAGGGCGGTGCTTGGCGGATTCGGACTCGAGAACATTGTAGTGGAGGCGGAGCGTGGCATAAAGGTAAACGAATATATGCAGACAACAATGCCCAACGTATATGCAGCGGGCGATGTCACAGGTTTCTCGTTGCTGGCACACACCGCAAGCCGCGAGGGCGAGGTGGCAGTGAACCACATCTTGGGCAAAGAAGATAAGATGGAATACAACGCAATACCGGGTATCGTCTATACCAATCCCGAGGTGAGCAGCGTGGGACTGACCGAAGAGCAGGCAACCGCACAGGGAGTGGAGTACAAGGTGAGCAAGTTGCCAATGACCTATTCGGGGCGTTTCGTTGCCGAGAATGAGGGACAAATGGGATTGTGCAAGATTCTTGCAACACCACAGGGAAATATCATAGGCGTGCACATGGTGGGCAACCCGTCGGGCGAGTTTATATGTGCGGCCTGCATGGCAATAACCCACGGTCTCACCATCGACAGCCTGCGCCGCACGGTATTCCCCCACCCCACAGTGAGCGAAATACTTAAAGAGGGGCTTTTTGAGCTATAACAGCAGAGATTTTTGAATAAATTTTGTAAAAAAGGCTGTAACATTTGCCCAAATATTAGGTTTGTTCAATAAAAAGCCGTTCCTTTGCTTAATATTTGAAGAAACAGAGAAAAATGAAAGAGATGAGGGTAAAACCCACAAACGGGAAATTAGGCGTTATGTGTGTGGGACTGGGTGCAGTAACCACCACAACCATCATTGGCACGCTTATGTCGCGCAAAGGCTTGTCGCGCCCCACAGGCTCGTTTGCCTGCGAGGGTATCATGCGCTTAGGTCGTGGCAAGGACAAAGTTTACAAGGAGGTTAAGAACATAATCCCCGTTACCGAGCTCAACGATATTGTGTTCGGTGCATGGGATTTATATGAGGACGATGCCTACGATGCAGCAATAAAGGCAGGCGTGCTGAAACAACAGGATATAGAGCCTGTGAAGGAGGAGCTTAAAGCAATACGCCCCTACAAGGCACTTTTCGACAAGAGCTATGCAACCAACATTGACGGTCCCAATGTAAAGACAAATGGAACACGCTGGGAGCTCACCAATCAGTTACGCGAGGATATCCGTAACTTTAAGCAAGCGAACAACTGCGAACGTGTGGTGGTAATATGGATAGCAAGCACCGAAAAATACATACCGCGCGACGAGCAGGTACACGGCAGCCTTGCAGCCTTTGAGGCAGCCATGCAGGCCGATGATACCGCCCGCATTGCACCCAGCATGTGCTACGCTTACGCAGCTATGCGCGAGGGGTGTCCCTATGTGATGGGCGCTCCCAACCTTTGCATAGATATTCCCGCAATGTGGGAACTTGCCGAGGAGACAAAAACCCCCATCACAGGCAAAGACTTCAAGAGCGGGCAAACGATGATGAAGACCGTGCTTGCACCAGCTTTCTTCACCCGCCAGCTTGGTGTAACGGGCTGGTTCTCAACAAATATTTTGGGCAACCGCGATGGCGTTGTGCTCGATAACCCCGAGAACTTTGAGACCAAACGCCGCAGCAAGACCTCTGCCCTTGACAATATTCTCGACAGCGATGTATATCCCGACCTCTATTCCGACATATACCACAAGGTGAGAATAAACTACTACCCACCCCGTGGCGACGAAAAAGAGAGCTGGGACAATATTGATATTTTCGGCTGGATGGGCTATCCCATGACAATAAAGGTAAACTTCCTATGCCGCGACTCTATTCTCGCAGCACCTCTTGTGCTCGACCTCATACTCTTCAGCGACGTTGCTTTGCGCGCCGGCGAGTATGGCATACAGGAGTTTATGTCGTTCTACTGCAAGGCACCCATGCACAAAGATGGCGAGAAGCCTGTGCACGACCTCTTCAAGCAGTTTGCAATGCTCAAGAACAAAATAAGGGAATTTGCCGGGTACGAACCCGACCAAGAGCTCGATTAATACAAAAAATATGCAACAAAGACGAATTTGTTGCATATTTTTTACTTAATTATTTAACTTTTTTGCAAAAAAAGTGGCAATTTATTATGCATAATTGTGTAAATATACCTATTTTTGCAGCCTGCAAGAATAAATATACAATTATGAAAGTAAAAAACTCACGCCTCGATGCAATTCGCCTCATACTCTCAACCCAAGAGATAGGGAGCCAGGAGGAGCTATTGAACGAACTTGCAAAAGAGGGATTCAAACTTACACAGGCAACCCTGTCGCGCGACCTGCATCAACTGCGCGTTGTTAAAACGGTTGGTGTTCAAGGACGATACAGATATATACTCACTCGCCCACACCAATATCGCCACGAAGGAACAGAGGGAGAGATGCGCCCCGTTACCCCGACACAGGAGGCCAATGGCTTCTTGTCGATAAAATTTTCGGGAAACATTGCTGTAATTCACACAAAGCCGAGCTACGCAAGTACGCTTGCCTATCACATTGACAATTACGAGTTTCCCGAGATTATAGGCACCATTGCCGGCGACGACACCGTGATGCTTATTATAGCCGAGGAGGCAAGCCGTGGTGCTGTATTAAGGGCTTTAAGAACTATTATACCCAACATTTAACACAGAAGATGGAAAATACAATATATAATGATGGAATTGATGTCATCATTGCCAATGCCTCTCACGAGAAATATGTAGATGAGATTCTCGAGACCATAAGCGCAGCGGCAAAAGTGCGCGGCACCGGTATTGCCAAGCGCACACACGAATATGTAGCACAAAAGATGAAAGAGGGCAAAGCCATCATCGCCCTCAGCGGTGAGGAATTTGCCGGGTTCTGCTATATTGAGAGCTGGGGCAACAAACAGTATGTTGCAAACTCGGGTCTTATAGTCGTGGAGAAATTCCGCGGTCACGGTCTTGCAAAGCGCATCAAGCAGACAGCCTTCAACCTGTCGCGCAAATTGTGGCCCGAGGCTAAGCTATTCGGCTTGACCAGCGGCGGAGCTGTAATGAAAATCAACACCGAGCTGGGATATGTTCCCGTTCCCTTCTCGGAGCTCACCGACGACGAGGCTTTCTGGCGAGGCTGCCAAGGTTGCATCAACCATGATGTGCTGGAGCGCACCGACCGCCGCTACTGCATATGCACGGCTATGCTCTATGACCCCGCAAAGCACAAAGAGAACAAATAAGAAAATAATATCATAACGATTCACACATTTTATATATATGGAAAAGAAAAAAGTAGTGGTTGCATTCAGCGGAGGACTCGACACATCGTTCACCGTTATGTACCTTGCCAAAGAGAAAGGATACGAGGTTTACGCAGCGTGTGCCAACACCGGCGGATTCAGCCCCGAGCAACTGAAACAGAACGAAGAGAACGCCTACAAGCTGGGCGCAACAAAATATGTAACACTTGATGTTACACAGGAGTACTACGAGAAGAGCCTCAAATATATGATTTACGGCAACGTGCTGCGCAACGGCACCTACCCCATCTCGGTATCATCGGAGCGCATATTCCAAGCTCTTGCCATCGCAAGATATGCAAATGAGATTGGAGCATCGGCTATTGCACACGGCTCAACAGGCGCAGGCAACGACCAGATACGCTTTGATATGACTTTCCTTGTATGTGCCCCCGGTGTGGAGATTATCACTCTCACACGCGATATGACCCTCACAAGAGAGTATGAGATTAATTACCTGAACGAGCATGGTTTCAGCGCCGACTTTGCTAAACTCAAATATTCATATAACGTAGGAATTTGGGGCACAAGCATCTGTGGCGGTGAGATTCTAGACTCCAAGCAGGGATTGCCCGACAGTGCATATCTGAAACAGGTGGAAAAGAGCGGCGAGGAGGAGCTGCGCCTCACTTTTGAGAACGGAGAATTGAAGGCTGTGAACGATGAACGCATAGAGGACCCCATTAAGGCTATTCAAAAGGTGGAGGAGATTGGTGCGGCATACGGAATAGGGCGCGACATGCATGTGGGAGACACCATCATAGGCATAAAAGGGCGTGTAGGCTTTGAGGCTGCAGCACCCATGCTTATCATCGCTGCGCATAAGTTCCTTGAAAAATACACTCTGAGCAAATGGCAGCAGTATTGGAAAGACCAAGTGGCAAACTGGTATGGAATGTTCCTGCACGAGAGCCAATATTTAGAGCCTGTAATGCGCGACATCGAGGCTATGCTCGAGAGTTCGCAACGTAACGTAACAGGAACCGCAATACTCAAACTAATGCCCAAGCACTTTGAGACTGTGGGAGTGGATTCGCCCAACGACCTTGTGAAAAACAAACTGGGCGAGTATGGCGAGACACAGAAAGGATGGACAGCCGAGGAGGCAAAGGGATTCATTAAGGTAACCTCCACTCCCCTGCGTGCCTACTATGCCAACCACCCCGACGAGAAGATTTAATAACCGATATAATATATAATGATAAAAGTTGGAATTATTGGTGGCGCAGGATACACTGCCGGAGAACTTATCCGCCTTCTATTGAGCCACCCCGAAGTTGAAATAAAGTTTATTCACAGTAGCAGCAACGCCGGCAACCGCATCACCGATGTTCACGCCGGGCTGCTGGGCGAGACAGACCTGCTCTTCACCGACCAGATGCCGTTTGAGGAGATTGACCTGCTCTTCTTCTGCACGGCACACGGCGACACACGCAAATTCATGGAGTGCACAGCCCTGCCCGACGAGTTGAAGGTGATAGACCTGTCGATGGACTATCGCATAAAGAGCAACGAGCACGATTTTATTTACGGCTTGCCCGAGCTTAACCGCCGTGCCACCTGCAAAAGCCGCTACGTTGCCAACCCGGGCTGCTTTGCAACTTGCATAGAACTGGGACTGCTGCCCCTTGCAAAGGAGCATCTGCTCAAAGGAGATGTTTCGGTAAATGCCATCACAGGCAGCACTGGCGCGGGCGTGAAGCCATCAGCAACAACACACTTCAGCTGGCGAAACAACAACATAAGCATATACAAGCCTTTTACACACCAGCACCTTGCCGAGATTATGCAGAGCGTGAAACAGCTGCAACCCGACTTTGATGGTGAGATTGACTTTATACCTTATCGTGGAGATTTTCCGCGCGGAATATTCGCTACATTGGTGGTAAAATGCGACCTCGATATCGAGACCATATACAAACTCTATGAGAGCTACTATGAGCGCGACTCGTTCACACACATAGTGAACAAGCCGATAGACCTCAAACAGGTGGTGAACACAAACAAGTGTCTCATTCACCTTGAGAAGCATGGCAACAAGTTGCTCATAACATCAATCATAGACAATCTGCTGAAGGGTGCAAGCGGGCAAGCGGTGCATAATATGAACCTCCTCTTTGGGCTCGAAGAGACTGTGGGACTTAAACTAAAACCATCGGCTTTCTAATAAAAGGACAATATGAAATTATATGATGTTTACCCGCTTTTTGACGTGAACATTGTCAAGGGCGAGGGGTGCCGTGTGTGGGACGAGAAAGGCACAGAGTATCTCGACCTTTATGGAGGGCACGCAGTAATCTCAATAGGACACGCACACCCGAAATATGTCAATTACATAAGCAAACAGGTGGGCACGCTCGGTTTCTACTCCAACTCTGTGATAAACACCCTGCAAAGCAAGGTTGCCGAGATATTGGGCAGAATAAGTGGCTACGAGGATTACAACCTTTTCTTCATAAACTCGGGAGCCGAGGCTAACGAGAATGCGTTGAAGCTCTCCTCGTTCAAGAACGGACGCACACGCGTTATTGCCTTCAACAAGGCGTTCCATGGGCGCACCTCGCTTGCTGTGGAGATAACCGATAACCCCAAAATTATAGCCCCGATAAACAGCAATGGGCACACCACATATCTGCCACTGAACGACATTGAAGCGGTGCGTACAGAGCTTGCAAAGGGGGATGTAACAGCCGTCATTATTGAAGGCATACAAGGAGTGGGTGGCATAAGAATTCCCGATGCCACATTCCTGCAAGAGTTGCAAAAAGAGTGCAACGCAACGGGCACCACCTTTATTCTCGACGAGATACAGAGCGGTTGCGGACGCAGCGGAAAGTTCTTTGCACACCAGTGGGCAGGCATACGCCCCGATATTATCACACAGGCAAAGGGCATTGGCAACGGGTTCCCTGTGGGTTGCGTGCTCATCAGCCCCAAGTTCCAAGCGGTTTACGGGGAGCTGGGCACCACATTCGGGGGCAACCACCTTGCTTGTGCAGCAGCACAAGCAGTGCTTGAGGTGATGGAAGAGGAGAATCTCCTGGAGAATGTAAACAAAGTGGGTAACTACCTTATGGAAGAACTGAGAAAGCTTCCTCAGATAAAAGAGGTACGCGGCAAGGGGCTTATGATTGGCATGGAATTTGAGGAACCTATAAAAGAGATACGCCGCAAACTGCTCTTTGAAGAGCATGTGTTCACCGGAGTGAGCGGTACCAACGTAATACGCCTGCTGCCACCGCTCACATTAACAATGGAGCAGGCTGAGGATTTTATTGCAAGATTCAAACGAGTGCTTGCATGATAACAAAAACACGGGTCATCACCCGTGTTTTTGTTATCTTAGCCTTAACCACTGCATGGGATTAAGCCTCGCACGTTCCTTATGCAATTGAAACTGCAGGCGTGTGTGCCCCGAGAGGTGTGCAACCGTGCCTATAATATCACCGGCTTTTATCTCATCGCCCTCCTTCACCATAATATCATCGAGACGGCTATATACCGAGATGTACTTATCGTGGCGCACAAGAACAAACGCGAACTCCCCCTGGCGAATTACATTCGTCACCTTACCCTCAAAGATGCAACGGGCTTTTGCTCCGCGCTCGCCCTCTAACATTATACCTCCATAATCTATTTTAACAGAGCCTTTGCCCACTACTCCTTGTTGCGGGCCGAAGCTTGCCACAACATGATAGCCGCCAGTGATGGGAGCCGGCAATTTGCCTTTGTTCTGCTCAAACAGGGCAGACAATTTCCCCACACCGCTATCTTCAATTCTTACAGGAGCCGATGCAGAACCCTTTTTAGAGTTCTTTGCTGCCGCAGCAGCCTTTTTCCTGGCTGCAAGCTCGCGTGCCTGCTGAGCCTTTACCTCACGCTCCACGGCAAGCTCAATAGCATTATTCAGTTTATTAAGTTTATTGCGTTGCGCCGCCAACTCCTTTTCCACCTTGCGCGACTCCTTTTTAAGCCCGGCAACAATAGCACGTTGCCTCTCCTCCAAGAGCTGCATGGTCTTGCGTTCATGCTCCTGCTCCTCGAATGATATTTTTTTTGTCGCTAATGTGCTGTCAAGCTCTGCTTTCTTTATATTGAGAGCGGTTATCGCCTCTTTCAATTCCTCTCCCTTGCGCTTGTATGCCTGCATATATTCACGCGCATAACGATAACGGCGCAACACTGAATTAAAATCCTTTGCCGACACGATGAAAAGCAGTTTATCCTGGAAGGTGCCGTAACGGCGCGAACGATTTAGCGCAGAGGCATACTCTTTTTTTGACACCTCCACTTTTGCCTCCTTCTCTGCCACATCGTTATTAAGCCCGTCTATCTCTTTATTAAGAGCCGACATTTCCGCCGCCAATAGCTCCACAAGTTCCTTGCGTTCGGCAATTTGTGCTGCAAGAAGGTTAAGATCGCCCAACCGGCTTTGGATATCCTTTTGGGAAGATAGCAATATATTCTCCTTTTTGCTTATCTGCTGCTTCAGATTGGTTACTTGCTGCCTCATTTTCTTCACCTCGCTTGTTTGGGAGAGAGCAGAGAGAGAGAACGATAACATTACCAATAACACACATATATATAACCGCATAACCTTATTTTTTATTTGTTAATTCCTAATATTTTAAGGAAAGCCGAGGGTGCAACTTTCTTATATGACGCAGATGGCGAGGTTGGAGTCAGTGCCCCATTCTCCTTTATCTTGCTGAGCATAAAAGAGAGCTTCACCACTTTGTTTGTTCCACCAAGGGAGAGTTCTATTACTGCAGGAAAATAGCGCTCTCCCACCTGCTTGAAATCTCCATAGACACAAGTGACAGATGTACCATTCTTGTAGGTTCCCACACTTTTCACCAACAAACCCGTCGCATCATCTATATAATATTCATAGGTTATATCATTCATCTTATCGGTTATGACCGTGGTGCCTCCTGCATTCACCACAGAAACATCTTTCAACACCTCATCTATGCTCATTGCAGATGGTATATATATTCCGTTAAGAAAGACCGACTCGAGGAGTGCATAACTGATGCCGAGTTCCTGCAACAAAGAGACGTCGGAATAGTTCATTTTGGAATATTCTCCCTCGAGTTTGTTTATGTACTGTACATAAAGAGGGAGGAACTCCACACGGGCAGCCTCGAAAAGACCGAGAGGAGTTATTGATAATTGCACGCCACTGCCCTTCTTAACCTTTAAGTTACCCGCCGATGAGAGCGTTCTGCCATCTATAACGGCAGAGAGTTTCATTCTGGCTGCAACGCCCTCCATGCCACCACTCACTGCTGGCAAGCTCTTTATCTGTTGCAAATTGACTTTTCCCACTGTTGATGTGGCATCTTTTGAAGATTTACAACCTGCCAACAGCAACACGAAAAAGAGAAGCAGCAATATTGTTTTATTTTTTCTTTCCATTGGAGATATATTTCCTTTTCTTAATCTTACGTTTCAGTATCTTAGAGTCGTCCCCATTATCTCGTGCCAATATCCAACACTCCACAGCACGGTCAATATCGCCACATTTTGCATATATATCACCACAATGATGATACTCCACAGCACTCTTTGTATTATCACCTGCCATGAGCTTGTCGGCATAGATTTTTGCCTCATCGTACCTTTCGAGAAGGAAAAGTATCCATGCATAGGTATCGACATATATAAGCTCGTCTGGCTCGTCCTGCAAGGTGCGAGCACTCATCTCCAGAGCCTTTTCCAGCTCAATATTCTCAAGAGCGAGATAATAGGCATAATTATTGAGCACCACAAGATTACCGCCATCGTAGGCAAGTGCCGAATCATAGGCTTTCATAGCCTCTTCAAAGTTGCCGGCTTCGTGACAGGCATCACCTATGAGGGCATACATATCGGAAAGGGTTGTGGCATCTGCAGAGTCGCCACAACGCTCCACTCCCAGCTTGTATGTTTCAAGTGCCTCAGCCTTACGACCAAGATTATACAGCGATATTCCCCTATAACGATATAGGGTGAGAATTTCGGGGAAATACATTATTGCCGTTTCACTGCGCGTTACAACCTCCTCATAGCTCTGACGCTCCACGGCAAAAAGCAGCAGGGTGATATGCGCCCAGCTGTTATCGGGTTCCTTCTGCAAAATCTTTTCCACAATGGGGCGCATCATCTGCTCGTTCACATCGTGCTTGTTTATATAATAGTCGTTATACAGAAAGAATATCCTGGTAGCATCGGCATAAGCGTGTGGCAACTCCAATAGTGAAGCAAGAAAAGATATTACATAAGCAGAACTGCCTTGCGAATCCTTGTACAACACATACTCCTTGAGAAAGGAGAGGCGTTCATCACTATCGGGTTTTTCGCTGCGTATGACTCTTTCTACATAATGACAATAAAGGGAGTCGTTTTTTTCGGCTTTATAGTAACCGGCAAGGCATTTGAGCGAGTATATATTCTCGGGGTCGCCGGCAAGCACCCCGTTATGAATGGCGAGCGACTTTTCGTGGTCGTTCAGGAAGTAATATGTTTCGCCAAGCAGGGGAATAAAGCGCGGGTCATCGGGAAACTCTGCAATAAGAGCCTCCACCTCAGCGATGGCAGCAGCCCCATTGTTCATCATCAGAAATATGCGATACCTTTGCAAAGATACAATATCGGAACGCCCCTCAATCTTTTCATAATGGTTAAGTGCGTTTATGGCTTGTTCAAAGTCTCCCTTATCGGAGTATTGCATGGCAAGAGTAAGATATAATTCGCTTTTCTCGGGAAAAACACGCGACATCTCCTCATATACCTGCAGGAGAGCATCGGAGTTACCCTCCTCTTCAAAAAAGTGCAAAAGAGATTCCCAAAAGAGATAGTTCTGCGGAGCCTCTTGCACGATTTTCCTTAATATCGCAAGAGCCTTGTCGCGCTGCCCTATATATTGATAAATATTTGCCAGTTCAAAAAGCACTGCCGATGACGAGGGAGAGAGGGAACGGCAATGCTCAAACATCTCATATGCAGCATCAAACTTCTCCTGCTCCATGAGCGAGATTGCTTGCAGATAGAAATAATCCACCGCACGTTCATGCGCTACCGAATCATTGGTACACAACGAAGACGCCGATGCCGCACAGGGCAACAACAGCAATATCGCAAACAGTGTTTTTTGCAAGACCGACAACATATTTTATACTCCCGTATGACCGAAACCGCCCGCGCCACGTTCTGTGTCATCAAGGAGATCAACCTCGTGCCACTCAACCAGCTCGTGACGAGCAATAACCATCTGTGCAATGCGCTCGCCATCGGTTATGAGAAAAGGCTCGTTGGAGAGGTTTACAAGAATCACACACACCTCACCACGATAATCGGCGTCAATAGTACCGGGAGAGTTTAACACGGTTATTCCCTTCTTTATTGCCAAACCGCTACGCGGGCGCACCTGTGCCTCGTAGCCGGCGGGAAGCGCCATAAAAAGACCGGTAGGCACCAGAACACGTTGCAAGGGTTGTAACTCCATCGGTTCGTCTATGTTTGCTCTCAAATCCATGCCTGCCGACAGGTCTGTGGCATATGCGGGAAGCTTGTGCTTCGAACGGTTAATTATCTGTACTTTCATAATTGCTTTATTAAATGAAAAACTCCGAGCAAACCAAATTGTTCTCGGAGCCTCTCGCTTATATTATCTCTAAACTATTTGTTTGTGGAATAGAACACCTTGTTTGCTCCGGATGTAAGCTTTATGGCATCGGGGTTCTCCTTGGCAAACGACTCTATGTAACGCATTCTCTTATCGTCCTGCAACTCTGCCACTGCAATGAGCAACCCGGTCTCTTCTACATTGCCGAAACCCTTGTTCACCGCCGTTCCGAAAATCTTCATCGTGGGTGACAGCCCCATATACGCATTAACCATCGGGGGAATTGCAAGCCCAAACTTGTGCACCTCTTGCTTGAGTATTCTATAATCCTCCTTGAAGTTATCCTTGCAGAACAGAGCCTGAAGTTCCTCCTCGGGGGTCTCTATAAGCAAAGGAGTTACAGGAAGCACCAATTGGTCGGGGTCGGGGAAATGCTTCTTCAAAAAATAGAGAATCATATCGCGTGCCTTTGTTAGGTACGAGGGATACATGGTTACCTTGCCAAAGAGATATTTAACACCGGGCAACACCACGGTGAGCGCGCCCAAACCGTCCCAAAGGTTGTCGAGTGCAAATATACTCTTGCTGCCCATCTTGGACGATTGATACTCCAATGCCACAAAGGCACGACCAAGCTCCACAGTATAAGGCAACACCTCGTTCATGAATTTCTCGGAGAAACGGAACATTCCGTGAGCCGTTGCTATCATAGGCTCGCCATGCTCGTCCATGCGCACATCACCGCCATATATATATCTGTACCCGCCTATAATGTCATCACACTCGGGGTTCCACACAATGAGTTGCTTGTATGGGTTCTCCATTGTATCAAATTCATCAATGTCAATGGATTTACCTGTTCCGCCACCGGCTGCACGAAAAGCAATCTCGCGCAGGCGCCCAATCTCGCGCATCACGTTGGGCGAGTCGAATGCCGTAACAATATAAATCTCATTATTACTGCGGTGTGTAAAGCGCAAGCGCTTCTCTTCGGTCAATTCGGCCTTTAACAGTTCCTTTGGAACCGGAGCTATAATCTCTTCCATATCTTATGTAGCAGATAACTACAAGGCATATACTACTTCTTTTACATATTGTGCCCACTCTGTGGGTGTCTTCGACTTGTCGAAGAACTGCCAAGAAATAGGCTTGCCTATCGTCACCTTAAATGTTTTATTTCGGTTTTTGAACATCTCATCGCTCAAATAGAGCATGGCAATATTAAATTTTATCCCCAACATCTTGTTTATGTTTGCCAAACGATAGAAGAACTCAGAGTTCTGCCCCTCAAAATGTATGGGAATAATGTCGCGTTGTGTCTGTACGCTTTTTGTTATAAAGGTTTTCTTCCATTCAAGGTCGCGAATAACACCGTTATGCTTGCGAGAACATATACCGGCTGGGAACATCACAATATTATTGTCGCTCTCGAATGCAGCATTAACCTGCTGCGGGAAATTGCGCGCCTGCTTTCCGGTTTTATTTATAGGCACCCAGAATGATGATATATTGGGTATGTTCATCAACAGGTCGTTCACAAGGAGTTTTATTTTACCTTCGTATTTGCGTCCAAGAATATATGCAAGACCAAGACCATCTTGCGCACCCAGCGGGTGATTGCTCACAAAGGTAAAACGACCGTCCTCGGGAAGATTTTCCAAACCTTTTATATCAAACGAGTTGTTGAAATACTTCATAAACTCGCCAATAAATTCCAAGTCTTTCTTATCGTGATTCAGGCGCAAAAACTCGTTTACCTCATCTTGATGAACAATTTTTTTGAGATAGGACACCAAAAAACGGGGCACGAAGCGCGCCTTTTTACCTGCTTTAGCAGCCAAAATAGCATCTATATCTATCTGTATTATATCGCTCATAGCCCTAATATCCTATTATGCTTAATTTATTGCAAAATTAGAAGATATTTTTCATAAATCAAAATATTTATAAAATGAAAAAGCGGTTGCAACCACAAGGGTGATTGCAACCGCTTTTTTATATCGGTAAAATTAAGACAGCCAAGCTGTTTCATCAGTAATATTCAATGTAGAGGACTTTATTATTGTACCTTTGGTGGTTTTCAAAGTAAACACCATTTTTAATGTGCCTTTCACACCATACATCCCCTCATAATACATATATGTAAGCCCCTCCATCATATAATCAAACTCTTCTACTGCATCATCAAGTTGATACGCATACATTCTATAATCCAAAAGCATTGAATTCATATTACTCTCCAACTCGGTAATATCTGCTGCCGAAAGCCCACCGCCACTGGCAGAAACTGTGATATAAAAATCATTGAGACCTGTAACTGCAGGAGAATCATCGTCATCACTGCTACACGAAGTAAAGCCACCAATAACAAGCATCATTGCAAAGAGTGTTGCCAAAAATTTAATTTGTTTCATTTTATTTTTTTATTTTGATTAAACATAATGCAAAATTATGTTAAACAAAGAGATTGGAAAACAACAACGTGTAGCACAATATAGCACAAATGTGTGAAAAAAATTCACAGCACATACAGATAGAGTGAAGAATCTGCATGCAATGACGGAACATTTTGTAGGAAAAGGTTTACTTATATTCAAGCCTGCCAATATACGATATCAAATATCAGACTACAAGCACATCTTATTCATTCACGACTGAGTAATATACTCTTCGATATAAAGTTGAAAGAAATTGTAATTAAGGATAAGACATACGCGTAAAAGCAGTTTAGTATCAATACTCTCCCGCTTGAAAATATCGTACACATTACTGCGGTCGCAATATAGCTTACGGGCAAACCAAGAGATACTCCGTTCTTGCCTTTGTAATTCTTTTTTTATAGCCTCACCAATATGCACCATAAACAGCAATAATAACATAAAAAAGGTGTGAACTTATGTTTTATTCTCAAATCAGGCTCTCGCTTTGCCCTCGTAACGAATAAAACAACAGCCCACACCATAATTATATCTTTCGCCATCTATGACGGATTATGGATATAACAATGATGTGGTGCCATTGTATTATCTTCAGTTACTGTACAAATTTGCGAGATTTGATTTGAGAAGATAATTTCAATAACACCTATATTATCAGGCGCATATATAATGCACCCAATCGTATTGCAAAGGTAATGCTTTTTTAGGAATATTATAAGAGTTGAGGAATTAAAGTAATGTCATATACTCGACAATATTGTAATTCTATATATAATAACGAACGGGGAGCGGCATCGATGCCGCTCCCCGTTCGTTATGTTTAGTTCTCTATTCTTTACTCTTTATCGGAGTCGGAGAAATCAAGAAGTGCTTTTTTGTTTGCCTGCAAACGCTCGTAGTCCTCTTTTGAGCCTACGATTATGCGACCAAACTCGCGCTGTCCTGTACCTGCGGGAATGAGATTTCCACAAATTACATTCTCCTTCATACCCAAGAGGTAGTCGCTCTTCATGTTGATTGCAGCCTCGTTGAGCACCTTTGTTGTCTCCTGGAACGATGCAGCCGACA
>CAYRFX010000053.1:0-16102 GCA_964423665.1 uncultured Bacteroidaceae bacterium
CAGCGCTGTTCATTCTTAAAAACAAGCAAGGCAGCGAAGTTGCAATAACCAATTATGGCGGTGCCATCTGCACCATTATGGTGCCCGACAAGAACGGCAATTACGCCAATGTCATTCAGGGACACGACAGTATTGACAACCTCCTTGCAAGCCCCGAGCCCTTCTTGAGCACTTTGGTTGGCCGCTACGGCAACCGCATCTGCAAAGGAAAATTCACAATCGAAGGCAAAGAATATCAGCTTGCAATAAACAATGGTCCCAACCACCTGCATGGTGGCCCCACCGGTTTCCACGCCCGTGTATGGGACGCTGAGCAGACCGACGCACAGACACTCAAACTGCACTACATTTCTGCCGACATGGAAGAGGGCTTCCCCGGCGAGCTTGATATTACTGTAGAATATTCTTGGAGCGACGATAATGAGCTCAAAATCACTTATAAAGCAACAACCGACAAAACTACAATCGTAAACCTCACCAGCCATGGTTTCTTCTCATTGTCGGGCATTGCCAATCCCACAGCAACAATAGACAACCTTATTTGCGAAATAAACGCCGATTTCTTTGTGCCCATCGACGACACCTCGGTTCCCTATGGCACTATCGTACCTGTAAAAGGCACTGCATTCGACTTCACCACCCCCACTGCAGTGGGTGCACGCATTGATGCCGATGAAGAGCAGATTAAGCATGGCGCAGGCTACGACCATTGTTATGTATTAAATAAAAAAGAGGTGGGCGAGCTTAGCTTTGCTGCAAAAGTTACCGAGCCTGTGAGCGGACGCACCATGGAGGTTTATACCACAGAGCCAGGCGTGCAGGTATATACATCTAACTGGCACAGTGGCTTTGCCGGCTGGCAGGGAGCAACATTCCCCAAACGCAGTGCCATCTGCTTCGAGGCACAGCATTTCCCCGATTCACCAAACCGCGCACACTTCCCCAGTGTGGTATTGAAACCCGGTGAGGAGTATTCACAGGTAACAGTGTACAAGTTCGGGGTAGAAAAATAAGAAAAGGACATTATTAATAAACCTATAAATAAAATTAAAACATTATGAGTAATCAAAAGAAACAATGGGGAGCCATCATCATTATGATTGCGCTCTTCGCAATGATTGCCTTCGTTACCAACTTGTGTACACCCATGGCAACCATTATCAAAAACCAGGGTCCCATCTCTAACGTGCTTGCACAGATTGGTAACTATGGTAACTTCGTTGCATATCTTGTAATGGGTATTCCCGCCGGTATGCTTATCTCTAAGTTCGGTTACAAGAAAACCGCTCTCATCGGTCTTGCTGTGGGTGCAACAGGTATCCTCATTCAGTGGGTAAGCGGCTTGCTTGATGTTGAGCAGAATTTGGGTTTTGTTTTTGCAGTTTACCTTGTAGGTGCATTCATTGCAGGTCTTTGCATGTGTATCCTCAACTGTGTTGTAAACCCCATGCTTAACCTTCTTGGTGGCGGTGGCAACAGCGGTAACCAGCTCATTCAGATTGGTGGTGTATTCAACAGCTCTGCAGCCGTTGCTTGCTACATTCTTATGGGTGCCCTCATCGCCGATGCTTCAAAGGCTAAGATTGCCGATGCTACTCCCGCGCTTATGATTGCTCTTGCAATCTTCGTTATTGCATTCATCGTTATCTCGTTCACAAAGATCGACGAGCCCGAGCAGGCACCTGTCGAGCTCAGCCTCATCAAGGGTGCTATGAGCTATCGTCATTTTGCACTCGGTGCATTGGCTATCTTCTTGTACATGGGTATCGAGGTTGGTGTTCCCAACTTTGTTCAGCAGTATCTTATTGCCGACGGTATCCCCGCAGGTACAGTGGGAATGCTTGTTGCAGTTTACTGGTTCATGATGCTTATCGGTCGTTTTGTTGGTGCCGGTATCGGTAACAAGGTATCAAGCCGCGCCATGATTACAACAGTTTCTATCGCAACACTCGTTCTCGTACTGTTCGGTATGTATGCTCCCACAGATATTATCGTATCGTTCCCCGGTGTGGATTGGGGTAAATTGGAGCTCATCTGGCAGCCTATTCCCGTTGGTATCTTCTCATTCCTGCTTGTTGGTCTCTGCACATCTGTTATGTGGGGTGCTATCTTCAATATGGCAGTTGAGGGACTTGGCAAATATACAGCTATCGCATCGGGTATCTTCATGACAATGGTATTCGGTTGCGCTGTGATGATGGCTATTCAGGCAGCTGTTGCCGATGCAACAAACTACATCACCAGCTTCTGGGTGGTAGTTTTCTGTGCTGCATATATTTTGTTCTATGCACTTGTTGGTTCAAAGCCTGCAAAAAAGTAATAACACGAATAAACTATTAATAACTAACTCATAAACACTATTAAAGCTATGGATATAGATTTTGTAAGAAGCCGTTTTATCAAACACTTTGATGGAACAACAGGAAGCATCTATGCATCTCCCGGTCGTATTAACCTCATCGGCGAGCACACCGACTACAATAATGGTTTTGTATTCCCCGGTGCTGTGAACAAGGGTATCATGGCAGAGATTAAAGCTAATGGCACAGACAAAGTTTGCGCCTACTCTATTGATGAGAAAGATTATGTGGAGTTTGGTTTGAACGAGGAAGATGCACCTCGCGCATCTTGGGCACGTTACATCTTCGGAGTTTGCCGCGAGATGATCAAGCGTGGCGTTGATGTTAAGGGTTTCAACACTGCATTTGCAGGTGATGTACCCCTCGGTGCTGGTATGTCTTCATCTGCTGCATTGGAGAGCACATTTGCTTTTGCTTTGAACGATATGTTCGGCGACAACAAGATTGACAAGTTCGAGCTTGCAAAAGTTGGTCAGGCTACAGAGCACAACTACATTGGTGTTAAGTGTGGTATCATGGACCAGTTTGCCAGCGTATTCGGCAAGGCCGGCAGCCTCATCCGTCTCGACTGCCGCAACTTGGAGTACCAGTATTTCCCCTTCAAGCCAACCGGTTACAAGCTCGTTCTTTTGAACACTTGCGTAAAACACGAGTTGGCAGGTTCTCCCTACAACGAGCGTCGTTTGAGCTGTGAGCACGTAGCAGAGCTTATCAAGGCTAAACACCCCGAGGTGGATTCTTTGCGCGATGCAAACTTTGAGATGCTCGAGGAGGTGAAGGCTGATTTGAAACCCGAGGATTACAGCCGCGCTAAATATGTTATCGGCGAGGTTGAGCGCGTACTCGATGTTTGTGCAGCTCTTGAGGCAGGCGACTACGAGACTGTTGGTAAGAAGATGTACGAGACTCACTTCGGCTTGAGCAAAGACTACGATGTAAGCTGCGAGGAACTCGACTACTTGGTAGATGTTGCTATTGACTGCGGTGTTACCGGTTCACGCATGATGGGTGGCGGTTTCGGTGGTTGCACCATCAACCTCGTGAAAGAGGAGCTATATGATATCTTCATTGAGAAAGCAAACGAGCGTTACAACGAGAAATATGGTAAATCTCCCAAGGTTTACGATGTTGTTATCGGTGACGGTTCTCGCAAGATTTGCTAATCACAAGATAGCATAAACAAAAAAAATCGAGGTTCGTTTGAACCTCGATTTTTTTTTGTTTGATTTATAGCTGTAGCCATTAATAGAATCGTTTACACACCCTTCATACTCAACGAAATGCGGCGGCGTTTCAAATCCACTTCTACCACCCTCACCATCACCTGCTGACCAAGTTTCACAACATCGCCGGGAGAGGATACAAACCTGTCGGCAAGCTGGGAGATATGCACAAGACCATCCTGATGCACACCTATATTCACAAAAGCACCAAAGGCTGTGATGTTTGAAACAAGCCCGGGCAGAATCATACCCTCGCGCAAGTCCTCAATCTCATGCACAGCAGGGTCGAACGAAAAAGCACGAGCCTGCTCGCGAGGGTCAAGACCACGCTTGTTCAACGCATCCATAATATCATTCAAAGTGGGCATACCGACATTTGCACTCATATAATCTCTAAGCACCACTCGCTTGCGCAATTCGCCATCTATAATAAAATCCTCAAGGGTTACACCTAAATCGGCAGCCATTCTCTCAACAATGCCATAAGATTCGGGGTGAACCGCTGTGTTGTCGAGCAGTTCATCACCACCTGTCACACGCAAGAAACCGGCAGCCTGCTCAAATGCTTTATTGCCCAGACGCGGTACCTTTAACAGAGCCTTGCGCGAGCGGAAATTGCCATTCACGGCTCTGTATTTCACAATATTTTCGGCAAGCGAGGGTCCCAGGCCCGATATATGTGTAAGAATCTGCTTGGTGGCGGTATTAAGGTTCACACCCACAAGGTTCACACAACTCTCTACCACCACATCGAGTTTCTCTTTAAGCTTGCTCTGATCTACACTATGCTGATACTGCCCCACCCCAATGGAGCGAGGCTCTATTTTCACAAGTTCCGACAGAGGATCTATCAAACGCCGACCTATGGAGACAGCGCCACGCACGGTAACATCTTCATCGGGAAACTCCTCGCGTGCCACAGCCGACGCCGAATATACCGATGCGCCATCTTCGTTTACCACAAAGATATCCGGTGATAGCCCCAGACGGCGAACAAAATCCTCAGTCTCGCGCCCTGCTGTGCCGTTACCTATGGCATATGCCTCTATCGAGTAGCGGTTCACAAGCGATGATACGACCTCGGCAGCACCTTCACGGTCGTTCTGTGGCGGGTGGGGATATATTACCGTGTGGTGCAACAGGTTACCTTGTTTGTCAAGAGCGACAACTTTGCATCCTGTGCGGAATCCCGGGTCTATTGCAAGAACCGCCTTTTGCCCTAACGGAGAGGACAAGAGCAACTGGCGCAGGTTCTCGGCAAAGACGGCTATCGCTTCGTCGTCTGCCTTCTGTTTTGCATTGGAGCGAGTCTCGTTCTCTATTGATGGAGCAAGCAGACGCTTGAAGCCATCGGCAACGGCACTCTCCATAATTTCCCTGACAGGCGAACCGCGCTTGATGAAACGGCGAGATAACTGTTCCTGCGCTTCATCGTTATTCACAGCAATACCCATGCGCAAATAGCCCTCTTCCTCGCCACGCATTATAGCGAGCAGGCGGTGCGATGTTATTCGAGCTATAGGCTCCTGCCACTCATAATAGTCGGAGTATTTTATAGCATCGGGTTCCTTGCCTTTTACCACACGCGATGAGAGCACGCCGCGACGGGCATACAACCGGCGCATAGATACACGAGCACCCTCATCTTCAGCCACACGCTCTGCTATAATATCCGATGCGCCGGCAATGGCATCTTCCACAGTGGGCACATCTTTATTTATATACATACGCGCCTTTCCTGCAACATCTGCCGTTTGTTGCAACCAGATAATATCGGCAAGGGGCTCCAAGCCTCTCTCACGGGCAATAGTGGCGCGAGTGCGACGCTTGGGCTTATAGGGGAGGTAGATATCTTCGAGCTCCACAGGGTCGAAACATACATCAATGCGATGTTTCAGTTCCTCGGTAAGCTTCCCTTGCTCCTCAATGGTTGCAACAATCGTAGCTTTGCGTTGCATGAGAGTTTTCAACCTCTCATACATCTCTTTCAAATTACCCACGGCTACCTCGTCCATTGAGCCGGTAGCCTCTTTTCTGTATCGCGCGATAAAAGGCACTGTTGCGCCGGCATCGAGCAGTTCCACAGTATTGCGCACCTTTTCGGGCTGAAGCCCTAACTCTTTTGCTATTATATTAACAAGCATATTTCAAAAATTTAGTATTTTCTGCCGAGCGAAGATAACACAAAAGAGAACAAATAAAAACTACAAACTGTGAAAAGGTCTAAAAAAAAGATGTATGTTAAAATATTAAAGCTAAATCTTGGAAAATCATTGCAGAATTATGCACTACTTTCAAACAAAAAATAGTATTTTTGCAGTTAAATATAACCGACTGTAACGAACTGATGAGTTGTTACAATAATTAACCATTCAAATAACTACAATAAATAGGATATGAATAGCAAGCAACTGATGAACAAAGCAGCAGACAACATTAGAATATTATCTGCGGCAATGGTAGAGAAGGCAAAATCGGGACACCCGGGCGGAGCTATGGGTGGAGCCGACTTTATAAATGTCCTCTACTCCGAGTTTATGGTTTATGACCCCGAAAATCCCTTGTGGGAGGGACGCGACCGTTTCTTCCTTGACCCCGGTCATATGTCGCCAATGCTCTATTCGGTACTTGCACTTTGCGACAAATACACCATGGACGAGCTCAAAGAGCTGCGCCAATGGGGAAGTGCAACACCCGGACACCCCGAGGTGAACTTTGCCCGTGGAATTGAAAACACATCGGGCCCTCTTGGACAGGGACACACATACGCCGTGGGTGCAGCTATTGCTGCAAAATTCCTTGAGGCACGTTTGGGCAAAGAGGTTATGGGGCAGACCATATATGCCTTTATCTCTGATGGTGGCATACAGGAGGAGATTTCACAGGGTGCCGGTCGCATGGCAGGTTTCTTGAAACTGAACAACCTCATCATGTTCTATGATGCAAACCAGATTCAGCTCTCTACACGTTGCGACCAAGTAATGTGGGAAGACACAGCCAAGAAATACGAGGCATGGGGCTGGAAGGTTATCACCATCGATGGTAACGACTGCGATGCTATCCGCGCTGCGCTCATTGAAGCAAAGGCAGAAGATGAGCGCCCCACTCTCATCATTGGAAACACTGTAATGGGCAAGGGTGCACGCAGAGCCGATGGCACAAGCTACGAATTTGATTGCGCCACACACGGAGCACCCCTTGGTGGCGACGCATACATCAACACCATCAAGAACCTTGGCGGTGATGTAGAGAATCCCTTTGTATTCTTCCCCGAGGTGAAGGAGATGTACGACAACCGCCTTGCAGAGCTTCGCAAGATTGTAGCCGAGCGCAAACAACAGAAGGCAGCTTGGGCAGCGGCAAACCCCGACAAGGCTGTCAAGCTTGCCGAGTGGTTCGGTGGTGTACAGCCCACAATAGACTGGGACAGCATTGAGCAGAAAGCCGACGCCCCCACTCGTAACGCATCGGCAACCGTTCTTGGCATTCTTGCCGAGAAATACGAAAATATGATTGTCTCTTCTGCCGACCTCAGCAACAGCGACAAGACCGATGGATTCCTCAAGAAGACACACGCCTTGATGCCCGGCGATTTTACCGGCGCATTCCTGCACGCCGGAGTTTCGGAACTCACTATGGCATGTCTCTGCATAGGTATGGCACTGCATGGTGGAGTTATTGCCGCTTGTGGAACATTCTTTGTATTCAGCGACTATATGAAACCCGCAATACGCATGGCTGCTCTCATGGAGCTCCCCGTTAAATTCATCTGGTCTCACGATGCATTCCGCGTTGGCGAAGATGGTCCCACTCACGAACCCGTTGAGCAGGAGGCACAGATACGCCTTATGGAGAAAGTGAAGAACCATCATGGTCGCAACTCTATGCTTGTTTTGCGCCCCGCCGATGTAAACGAGGCTACACAGGCTTGGAAACTGGCTATGGAGAACGATTGCACACCCACAGGCTTGATATTCTCTCGCCAGAATATCACCAACTTGCCCGAGGGCACAAACTATGCCGACACAGATAAGGGCGCATATATTATAGCTGGCTCTGACGAAGATTATGATATTATCCTCCTTGCATCCGGTTCAGAGGTTTCTACCCTTGTCGAGGGTGCAAAACTGCTCAAAGCAGATGGTATTAAAACTCGTATTGTATCGGTGCCCTCAGAAGGCTTGTTCCGTTCACAATCCACACAGTACCAAGAGTGCATTCTTCCTCGTGATGCTAAGATATTCGGTCTCACAGCCGGCCTCCCCTGCAACCTTCAAGGGCTTGTAGGTCCTTGCGGCAAGGTTTATGGCTTGGAATCTTTCGGTTACTCGGCACCTTTCAAGGTTCTTGACGAGAAACTCGGCTTCACGGCACAGAATGTTTATGAGCAGGTAAAAGCAATGTTATAATTTGAGTTCAACAAACGATATGAGCAAAACAATAGGACTGGCAAGCGACCACGCAGGTTACCCACTGAAGGAGACCGTGAAACAGTGGCTCACCGAGTGGGGATACAATTACAAGGATTTTGGAACAAACAGCACCGACAGTTGTAACTATCCCGACTATGGGCATGCACTTGCAAGCGCAATAGAGAATGGAGAGGTTGAAACCGGTATTGCTATTTGTGGCACAGGTAACGGCATCAACATGTCGGTAAACCACCATAGCTGCATACGCGGTGCCCTCAGCTGGCAACCCCAAATTGCAGAGCTCGCTCGCCAGCACAACGATGCGAATATACTTGTCATGCCCGGGCGTTTCATTGACGAAGAGACCGCCAAGCAATGCGTTGAAAAGTTCCTGCAAACACCATTTGAAGGAGGAAGGCATCAAGCAAGAATAGATGCAATCCCGGTGAAATAAATAACTCATACAGAAAAGGACGACCTCGCAGTCGTCCTTTTCTGTATGAGGACAACAAAATATATCACGCTCTTCATTTTGTGAACATTAACAACCGCAAGCAGGTTATATTATAGTTGCCGATTTAAAGCCCGCACATATAAAATATATGCAACAGATATGATAAAACAATATAGCAAACACTACCACAACATAATACGCTTAGGCACCCCCATTGTATTAGGACAGCTCGGTAATGTTATTTTAGGATTCATAGACACCATAATGGTGGGACAATATAGCGGAGCAGCCCTCTCTGCATCGGGTTTTGTAAATAACATATTCAATCTGGGAATATTTGCAATGCTTGGATTCAGTTATGGTGCAACACCCATTATAGGTGCATTCTATGGCCGTAGCGAAGATGAGAATGTAGGGCATTCGTTCCGCGACAGCATATGGGCAAACATCCTTTTTGGCATTATTGTAATTGCGGCATATACACTGCTTTATATAAACTTGGGCAACCTTAATCAACCGGCAGAATTATTGCCACTGATGCGCCCATACTTTCTCACACTGCTTGCATCGCTACCGTTTGTGATATTGTTCAACAGTTTTAAGCAATTTACCGACAGTGTAGCAGCCACTAAAACAGCCCTGTGGGTTATACTTGCAGGCAACATAACAAATATAGTTCTCAACTACATCCTTATTTTTGGTGTTGGCGGCTTCCCCGAGATGGGACTCACCGGTGCCGGCATTGCAACAATGTTATCACGAGTACTCATGGCCGTGTTGTTTGTTATGCTCATAACAAGAGATAAGAGATTTGCAAATTATAAAGCGGGTTTCAAGACACACCGCAGCAAGCAGAAGGATGTAACAAAGATGTTCAAGGTGGGAACACCATTGGCTGTACAGATGGGAATGGAGACTGCATCTTTCTCATTGGCATCACTTCTGATGGGTTGGCTGGGAGCAACAGAACTTGCAGCATTCCAAGTGATGTGTACCACCGGTTCGTTATGTTTCCTTGTTTATTATGGCATTGCAGCGGCAGCTTGCATACGTATAAGCCACTATCGCGGACGTGGCGAATGGGAAAAGGTGAGTGAAACCGCAAATGCGAGCCTGCACATAATATTGCTTGTTGCCGCGACACTCTCAACAGGTATAGTATTCTTCAAGTGCCGGCTTGCCGCACTATTTACATCGGACATAGAGATACAGGGTATGTTTATTGCTCTGCTTATTCCGTTGCTTGCATACCAAGTGAGCGACGGCATACAGGTAAACTATGCTAATGCTCTGCGTGGTATAGAGGTTACAAAACCCATGAGTATATATGCTTTGGTTTCATACATTCTCCTTGCTCTACCCGCAAGCTACGTTTTTGGATTTGTCATGGGACTTGGAGGCATAGGTGTGGCATACGGACTACCTGTAGGACTCACCAGCGCTGCAATACTCTACTACACACGATACCGCAAAGAGATTGCCAATAAAACAAGAAAATAACAACCTATAAACATATATACAATAAATGCACCATTCCCAACTGAGAATGGTGCATTTATTGTATATATCACTTTTTATTATTCTACAACAGAAGAGCTCTTCTTATTATTGTTACCAAAAGGTACATTAATACCAAATGAAACACTTGCATTCATATCCTCAATGGGAACAAATTGCTTGTTCACCTTGCTCAAGAAGCAATCGGTACCAATGAAGAGACCAAAACCGGGACAGTGAATATTGGCCATTGCACCAAAACCTGTACCATAGTCGGTAGCAGTACCGCTTACAGCAAAGTCAAGAACATTGTTGGGAGAGTAATTCAACACGAATGATGCCTGATTATAAGAGAATACATCATCGAAACAGTGAGTATAGAGCATACCTACAGACAATTTGTCGTAGAAAGGCATCTTATACTCGGCGCCGATATTGAATTTTGCACCAATACCGCCGGTTACACTACCCTCGCCCTTGTCTTCCAATGCAAAGAAATCCTCCAAATCATCACGCATACTTGACCATTGATCATCAAGCGTTGTGCTTTGCGCACCATTCTCGGGGCTGTGGATACCCATCTCCTCGAATCCATCAAAGATATATTTATCCTCGGGAGCAATAGCAGCCTTTGCGGCACCACTCCATGAGATAAAGCCCAAATCTGTAACAGATGCCGACACTGTGAGACCGTCGAGAAGAACCTCGCTGAGGTCGTAGGTAGCACCAAGATCAATACCCATACCAAAACCGTTCATACCCACTGCAACATCTTCATAACCATCAACAACAGTTTTGCCGCTTATGGTTTTCTCGTCGGAATATTTAAACGCACCGCCAAGCGAGATATTAGCCTCACCTTTGGCTGCAATTTCCCAGCGATTAGCACTTGTGTGGATATCCATTTGATCAAAACTCATATCGGCATATGCAAGACCAAACAAGAATTTAACGCGGCCACCAATGGTAAGTGCATCATTTATCTTACGAGAATGACCAAGAGAGAGATCGGCAAAGTTACGTGTTTGCATCTTCAAATCGCCAAACGAATAATCGTTATTACCCATCTCTTTCATAAATGCGAACATACCATAAGGAAGGCTCATACCGGTATTAGAGCGTAATGTAAGATCGACAGTATTAACACCGCCAAAAGCATTGAATGCTATTGAAAAGAGTGTGAAATCGAGATCCATACGAATAACATTATCACTCTCAAGCTCACCCAAGAACTCTTTGGCATCTACCGAGCTATGCATAAATGTAACAAGCTCGTCACCATTGTAGGGACTGTCATAAAGGAAATTACCAACACCCACATTACCCATTGCACTCACCTGAATGCCACCAAGCACGGGCACTGCCACATGGTTACGTGTACTCTGCAAAGCGGGGTTCAAACGATAACGATAGATATTACCGTCCATAAAATATCCTGTTCTCAAAGCCTGTGCCTGCACATCGGCTGCAAAGAGAACGAGCGCAGCAACAAACAGCACTCTAAACATATTTAAAGCTGTATTTTTCATAGTCCTTATTATATTAATATTATTATTTATCACTACACTCCGTTATTAATTAAGATCTACAATTATAGGCTCTTCTACGGTTACAGAGATATTTCTCAACGTAATATAAGCATTCTCATTCAGCTTAACATTGTAGCCGTGTCCGTTAAGTTTAATATCAAGATTACACAATTTCTCAATTGTACCTTCGGCAGCACTTAAATCAATTTTTACATTGGTGGCCACAGGCTCAGCATCGTGTCCGTTACCGGCTTTGATTGTTACAGGCTTGCCATTCTCATCAACCAAATTGGCGACAATGGCATCTATTTTATTGCCGTTCATGTCGAGCGCAACAACATCAACATCAAAATCGGCAGGAACTGTATTCAAAGCCTCAAATTCCACAGACACAGATTTAATCTCAGATATATAATCGGTAATATCCTCGGGATTTTCTCCCAATACATCCTCTATAGTTTCTGTATAAGTGAGCTTCACCTCATTGAATACCATAGGAATATTTATATCATATGAGCCACCTATTGTCATATCGTCGCCAAGTGTTACCTCCTGAACTTTATCAACAACTTTGGGTTTGATATCCTCTATCTTCACTTTATGAGGAACCTTAGCAAGCAAAGTACTTAGATTAGCCTCACCCGGTTTGAAAGACTCGTTGGTTATGTTAAATATATTTTTACCTTTTATGATAGTAAGAGGAATCTGCACTCCATTACCGGTGGTTATCTCCACATTATTTTCATCATAACTGCGCATAACAACGGTTGCCTCAACCTCAAGATCCACATCGCTATTAACCGTGAGAACTATTTGTGGATTGGCAAAATCGAATACAGCACCTTCCTCATATACGAAATCCATATCATCACCCAAATCCAAGTCAACCATATCAACACTGATTGGATCGATTTGAGGATTGAATATACCTTTTATCTTTTTAAGGGTAAAAGAGTACTCCTCGTTATTCTTCTTCTCACCTATAGAGATAGTTGCATCAAGAGTTACATCCTTAATTGTAAGTGCATTGGCCAAACTTACCTCGATAGCATTGGCATTAATACATCCTTCGGCCGAATATTCCCGCTCAATCTCTATTTTATCATTTACGATTTCAACATCATCCTTTGTAAAATCGAAACCTTTAATCTTATATATACGAGTCAAGTGCTTTATATTCTTGTTATTTTCATCTCTGTGAGTTGCACCACCCTCAATATATAGCTTATTGTATGTACCATCGGCAGACGGAACCACCTCTGTTCCCTCTTCAAAGACAATAAATTTGGGAACTCCCACATAGAATCTCTCATTCTCTTGGTTACCATAGAGATTTATGACATTTACAAGTTCACCGAAATCACGATTATCTTCACCATGTACCGCAATTGCGATATCGATGGTAAAGTCGGTGAGTTCGTCAAACTCAACAGTTTCAACATCTTCAACCTCCTCGGGAACATCTACCGAGAGATTATAATTCACCTTTGAGGCATCACCGGTGATTTCATGGTTAATCTCACCAAGATCAACATTATCCGCCAAAGCCTCTTCATACTTTTCAATAACCTCATTGTATTGAGCAGCAATCTCATTAATTGCAACAACATAAGCCTCGTCAATTGCATTATTTGCATCCACAAAAGAGGCATTAATATCAGCAATAGCCTTTTGATATGATTTATCGGCCTCTGCCTTTGCTTCAGCATTAAGAACCGGATCGCTGATTGTTGCATCTATCTGTTTATAAGCATCGTTTTTAGCCTTCTCTGCCTCGGTTATTGCTGTGTTTTTAGTATTTTCGGCTGTAACTTTAGTAGCATTCTTTTTATCCAAGGCCCTCTGCTCTGCATCAGTTTTAGCAGCTATCGCTTCGTTTTTCAATCTTTCTACATCGGCCTTAGTTTGTGTAATAATTTCAAGATCGAAACTTTCACTGTGGCTCACAGGCTTAACGGTAACATCAACCTCTTCTATCTCCACACTCGTTTCATTGATAACATCTCCTTTGGTAATCACATAATTACCGGCAGCATCGGTGTTTAGCACATCACTGCTCTCGGGATCAATCATCTCTGTCAGCATAATTTTCTCTGTGGAACCAATAGGAAGAGAAATTCCATTGCCCACTGCCACCGTAGCATCGATATCCTTTGACAAATCATGCGTATCTTCCACACTGCACGCAGTAACAAAAGACAACAAAATACAAAATGTTGCCTTAACAGTCATAATCGTTTTTAGTTTCATTGTTGTAAATTATATAAAATTTATCTGTATTTAGGGAGGTTCTATAAATTCAGTTTTCCATTAGCGTGTAGCCAGAACCTCATTAGTGCTACCGCAAATGTGATTTTAACTTTACAAAATTAATATAACTTTTTCAAATATTTACACTATTTTCCGCGCAATTTTTAGGGGGGGGGGTAATACATTGATTACCAGCGCATTACAAATACAAATTTCAAGCAGTCATGCTGTATGATACGCTGGAGTGGCGACATTGAAAAAATCGACATCTATTATCTTGCCCTCGCCGACAAACTAAATTTCAATATGCCGAATACCGATACGGCTTTAATGGGCCTATTTCATTTAATGTTTAACCAATTCCTGATTTTTATGAGACAGTGACAAACTAAAATATTGTTAACAAGCATACTATATGTGTTGAATTTTCAAATATCGAAAAATTATTACAGTACAAATGCATATTGCACAAGTATTTGCATACAATAAAACAGGCCTAACTATTGGTTAGGCCTGTTTTATTGTATTTAATTAATTATTAGAAACGGAAGTCAACACCAACTGCAACATTGTAGGTCTTGCGCAAGTAGTGTGAACCTGTAGCACCTGCACCGTGAGCATAGTTGGCATAGCAAGCACCGAAGTTAAGGTCCCAATTCTCACCGAAAGAGTACTTACCACCGGCACCTACCATGAAAGAATCGTCAATGAAAGATACATCGCTCAAATAGTCACCGTTCACACCGAAGTCGCTGAACTGAATACCGCTTGAGAGAAGAAGTTTATCGGTAACCTTTACCTCAACACCGGCGAGCAACTCGTATGTATTGCGGCTCAAAGTCTTCATTGTGTTAGCTTTGCCAAGCAAAGACTCAATCTTAGCATCCTTGTCAAAGTAGTATGTAGTAGCACCCATTACCTTTACACGGTCGCATACGTCCCAAGAAGCACCTACTGAAAGTTTTGCAGGAGCGTCGTTGCGGAATTTAACGCCATCGTTCAAAGTAGGCAAAGCAGCCAACAATTTCTCTGATGTAGAACCTTTTGTATCATTTTCAATAATATTAATCGCACGGAACTCATACTTAACACCGAAATTGAAATCGCCTACCTTGTAGTCGATACCCAAAATGGGAGCAAAAGCAATGCCGGTCTGTGTAAGTTCGAGGTTATAATTAGGAGCAGCGCCGGCTACGGTAGGCTCAGAAGGAGCAAGTTGAGGAATTTCAGCCATAGGAACAACAGCCGCACCGGTATTATACATAACACCATTGGGGAACGAAGTCAAGATACTTCCCTCATAATTAAGACTTGTATAATTTACACGAAGACCACCATAAACCGAAAAATTATCATTCACCTTATAAGCTGCACCAAGCTGCAAGCTGAAAAGATACTGTGTAGATGTAAATGTAGATGTTGTGTTATAACCTGTTACACCAGCAAGCGCAGGATTAACAGCAGCCAATCCCTGACCATACATACCATTTACCTTACTATCGAATATGGGGAGACCATTATCAAATTTAGCCTCACCGCCACCACCGGGCATACCAAAGAATGCGCTGAAAGCCCAGTCGCCGGTTTTGTAAGTAGCATGGAAAGTAGGCATCATGGGAACATAAACCTCACCATTGTATGCTTTACCACCATTCTCAACATCTCTCTGCTGCCAAATCATCTGCCAGTTAGCAGAAACAGTCCAGCCCTCTTTCAAGAAAGCGGTACCTGCGGGGTTGAAGTAAACAGCGTCAGCCTCGAGTGAAGCGTAACGAGCAGGGTTACGAACAAAAGCTGCGCTCTGGTTTGTGTTTGTCAAAAGACCACCGGCAAACGATGCGATTGCAAGTGATGCAAAAACAATACTTGAAAAAATTCTTTTCATAATCATATAAATTTAAAAAGTTATTGATTCGTTTTTAGTAATTACTATTTTCTCTCTTTTGTTGCACAAAGGTACGCCTTTTGTGCAGTAGAATTGAAAAATATCAGCCTTTTTAACGTAAAAAATGCACATAATGAAAGATTGTTATCCATTTTGCACACCAATAGATTATGATAATGATAATTCAAGAAGGTAATTTCCATTGGAAAGTAATAGATAATGTAGATATATAGGCACAGGAAAGCCGCAGGCTTTGACAATGCAAGCAGCCGAAACCATGATTGAGCGAGCAAGACATAAAGTGTACCTGATTTTTACAGCGAGCGAAGTGCTTTCGCTAAAAGCAAACGCAAAAGATAAGGAGTGCACAAAAAGCAGATACCGGTATTATAATTTTTTACTACCCGTAATACAAAAAGCAAGCGCGACAATTATGTCACACTTGCTTGTCGGGGCGACAGGATTCGAACCTGCGACCACCTGGTCCCAAAC
>CAYRFX010000054.1:0-15979 GCA_964423665.1 uncultured Bacteroidaceae bacterium
ACCGGTGTCGCCCACCTGTCCACCGCTCTCGGCATAGAAGGGAGTCTCTTTCAATACAATCTGATAGAGAGTCTGGTTTTTCTGTTTAGTCTGGCGGTAGCGCAATATCGTTGTATCATATTCAGTATTGTCGTAGCCCACGAATGTGCAGTCACCCTCGTTCACGGTAATCCAGTCGCCATTTTCCACAGCTGCTGCGTTGCGGGCGCGTGTTTTCTGTTTGAGCATCTCCTCATCAAACTGCTGCATGTTCACGGTGAGGTCATTCTCGCGCAGAATGAGCTGTGTGAGGTCGATGGGGAAACCGAATGTGTCGTAGAGGGTGAATGCTTCCACACCGCTAATCTCGCTCTTTCCTTCGGCTTTTGTGGCTGCAATAATCTTATCCAGCAAGTGCATACCGGTGTCGAGTGTACGCAGGAATGAATCTTCCTCCTCCTTTATTACTTTCGTAATAAGTTCCTGCTGCTGTCCCAGCTCGGGGTAAGCATCGCCCATGTTCTCAATGAGTGTGGGAACAAGTTTGTACATAAATGCCTGTTTCTGCTCCAGGAATGTGTAGCCGTAGCGAACGGCACGGCGCAGGATGCGGCGTATTACATAACCGGCTTTTGCATTTGAGGGTAACTGTCCGTCGGTGATGGAGAAAGCGATGGTGCGTATGTGGTCGGCAATTACGCGCATAGCAACATCGGTCTGCTCCTCCTTGCCATAGCTTTTTCCGCTAATCTCACCGATAGCCTTGATGATGGGCTGGAATACATCGGTATCATAGTTCGACTGCTTGCCTTGCAATGCCATACACAAACGCTCAAAGCCCATTCCGGTGTCGATGACTTTTGCAGGGAGCTCCTCCAAGTGTCCGTCTGCCATTCGGTTAAACTGCATGAATACAAGATTCCATATTTCAATAACCTGCGGGTGCGAGCCGTTCACAAGGTCGCGTCCGGGGATAGCTTTTCTATCCTCCTCGCTGCGCAGGTCCACATGAATCTCTGAACAGGGACCGCAGGGACCTGTATCGCCCATCTCCCAGAAGTTGTCGTGATGGTTACCGTTTATTATTCTGTCGGCAGGCAGGTGCTTGCTCCAAATGGCGGCAGCCTCGTTGTCGCGCTCCAATCCCTCAGCCTCGCTGCCCTCAAATACAGTGGCATACATGCGGTCGGGGTCTATTTTTGCAACCTTTGTAAGGAATTCCCATGCCCAGTTGATGGCATCTTCCTTGAAGTAATCTCCAAAAGACCAGTTGCCAAGCATCTCAAACATTGTGTGGTGGTATGTGTCGTGTCCCACCTCCTCAAGGTCGTTGTGCTTGCCGCTCACGCGCAAGCATTTCTGTGAATCAGCCACACGCTTGCTCTTTGCAGGGCTGTTTCCCAGGATTATATCCTTAAACTGGTTCATACCTGCATTGGTGAACATTAGTGTGGGGTCGTCTTTTACAACCATAGGTGCCGAGGGCACAATGAGGTGTCCTTTTCCTTCAAAAAACTGCTTGAAAGATTCTCTAATCTCTTTTGATGTAAGCATATTATATTCTGTTTATTTTATTGTTTCTGAACTACAATCTGCAAAAATACAACAAACGAGCGAGATAGGCAAAGCTTGCTTTGACATTTCGCAGCGAGAGCAGTAAATTTTTGAGTAATTTTCGAGTGCCACTCTCGAAAATATATCATTCATTAATTGTTATACTCTGTTAATGAACTATTGATAAATCGCCAATTAGTTGCAAAAAAGGATAGTTATTATTACTTTTGCCACATAAAGGGTGTCGTTGATGCGAAAAGTCTATTACATATTCAACCCCGCGACACGAACATACGACCGTGTCTATCCGAATTTGGCGCAACGTTTCCTCACGATATTGAGGCGCATTTTGCTGTTTATCATTTTCGGCGGTCTTTCATTTCTTATATTCTACCTGCTTGTCGATACACCCTCTATGAGTGAGTTGCAGCAGGAAAATTCAAGGCTGTTGGCACAATATCGCATTATGTCGCAGCGTCTCGATGATGCAATGGAGGTGCTCGAAGATATACAGCAGCGCGATGACAACTTATACCGTGTCCTTCTTAATTCCGAGCCTGTTCCCACATTTGCACGCCAGTCGGGCTATGGTGGCACTGCACGTTACGATGAACTCATGGATATGAGCAACTCGGCTTTGGTGGTTGAGACTGCACAAAAAATGGATATGCTCGACAAGCAGTTGTATCTGCAAATAAAATCTTTTGAGGAGCTTGTGCAGCTCGATGCGGAAAAAGAAGATTATCTGCGTCACTTGCCTGCCATCCAGCCCATTGCCAACCGCGACCTCAAACGCACGGCATCGGGATATGGCTGGCGCATCGATCCCGTATATAAAGTGCGCAAGAAGCATAATGGCATGGATTTCTCATGCGATAACCGCACTCCTGTATATGCAACTGCTGACGGCATTGTAATCTCTGCCAAGTGGCAATCGGGTTATGGCTACACTGTGAGAATAGACCATGGCTTCGGGATAGAAACAGTCTATGCACACCTCTACAATAACAAATTCATGGTAAAGCCCGGGCAGAAGGTGGTGCGCGGCGAGCAAATAGCACTCAGTGGAAACTCCGGCAAGAGTACCGGTCCCCACCTCCACTATGAGGTTATCGTAAAAGGGCAACATGTGAACCCCATCAACTATTATTTTATGGATCTTGATGCCGAAGGATACGACCAGATGCTCCAGATGGCAGAAAACCACGGAAAAGTTTACGATTGATTATGGCATTGTCAAAAAATAAAGACCTGAAAATGTATTACACCATAAAAGAGGTGGCAAACGAGCTTAACACTCCCGAATCCACCTTGCGATACTGGGAAACCGTCTTTCCCCAAATCGCTCCCCACAAAGGAAGCAATGGTGTGCGTCGTTATACAAAAGACGATATTAAATCCATTCGTCTTATCTATCACCTTGTAAAAGAACGCGGGCTCACCATTGCCGGTGCCAAGCAATATCTTAAAGGTTCCGGTAACAGAGAAACTGCCGATGTTACTGCCGATGTTATTGATCGTCTTTCTGCAGTGCGGGAGGAGTTGTTGGGGATTAAGGCTCAGCTCGACTTGCTGTAATTCACTAAAAAGTCATCTGCTGCGTTTCGCTCGCGTTTTGCTTGGTCATTTACCATTAGTAAACTCCCTCACAAAGCCGCTTTGCGTGCCTTGCATCTGTTCTTTTTATTGAATCACGTTCTGTTGGTAAAAAGTCATCTGCTGCGTTTCGCTCGCGTTTTGCTCGGTCACTTATCGCGTGGTTTCCTATTGTTTTGAATGGGAAATCACCCTATTCGGGCAATCGCTTTAATGCTCTTTACCTTTTTGAGAGCTGTACACAGTTCCTTTACATCGTCAACATCGTGGACATTTATCCAGAATGTGCCCTCAAAAATACCATCAAAGCACTCTAAATTAAGCTTTTGTATGCTGGTATTCATCTGTTGCGATATGATTGCTGTAATCTCGTTAAGCACGCCAAGGTTGTCGATGCCTTTTATTTGAATGGGTACAATGAAATTAAGTTTCTTGCGTGTGTCCCATTTTGCGGCCAATATACGGTCTCCGTGGCTGCTCTTCAGTGTGTTTGCTACCGGGCAGTTGCGCTTGTGAATAACAATATGTTTCTCTTCATCATAGTATCCCAGGACATCATCGCCCGGAATAGGGTGACAGCAATCGGCTATTATGTAGCTCTTCTTGATATTGTCATCGGTGAGGCTGATGGGGGTTTTGCGGTCAATGTTCTCAAAAGTCTCGGTGCCGGTTGTCTCTTTTTTCTTCTCTTTGCCAAATGAGAACAGCGATTGGAAACTGAATTTTTTGTTGCCCAGCAAAGCGTCTTTGTCCTCGTTGCCCAATGTGATGCTTCCTTCTCCAATGGCAACAAGCAGCGCTTCCTTGTCTTTAAGGTCGTGCAATTTCCATATTTTTTCTATGTTGTTGCTATAATTGCTAAGCCCTTCCTTTTCAAGAAACTTATTGAGTATCTCTTCTCCCTCGTGCATGAGCAGTCGTTGCTTGCGGCGCAGAGCTGCAAGAATTTTTGCACGCGCCTTTGCTGTTGTAACAAACGATAGCCAGTTTTCCTCCACGCGAGGGGCGTTTGAGGTTATAATCTCCACCTGGTCACCGCTTTGCAGCTGATGGTTGAGCGGCACAAGGCGGTGGTTTACTTTGGCACCTATGCAATGGTTGCCGAGGAATGTGTGTATGCTGTATGCAAGGTCGAGCGCGGTGCAGTTTTGTGGCATTGTCTTTATATCTCCTTTGGGCGTGAAGACAAATATCTCTGTTGCATACAGGTTGAGTTTGATGGTGTCGAGGAAATCGAGGGCGTTGGGTTGCGGGTCGTCAAGAATCTCCTTTATGGTATGCAACCAATTTTCAAGTTGTTCGTCACCGCTGTCCTCTCCTTGACTTTTGTATTTCCAGTGTGCTGCAATGCCCTTTTCTGCCATCTCGTTCATCTTTTCGCTGCGTATCTGCACCTCAATCCATTCGCCTCGTTTGCTCATGAACGTTGCATGCAGTGCCTTGTATCCATTGGTGCGTGGCTTGTTCACCCAGTCGCGCAGGCGGTCGGGGTGGGCGTTGTATAATTTTGTCAGCGCAATATAAATGTTGAAACACTCGTTGTTCTCGTCCTTGCCCTCGCGCGGTATGAAGATGATGCGCACGGCGAGAATATCATATATGTCCTCAAAGGCAACGTGTTTCTTTTGCATCTTGTTCCAAATGGAGTAGGGCGATTTCACCCTGCCTATGATGCGATATTTAAGCCCCATGGCATCGAGCTCGCTGCATATAGGCGATGTGAACTCGCGGTAGAGAATATCGCGATCGCGCTGTGTCTTTTCAATCTTTTTCTCAATTTTCGCATACTCCTCGGGGTGTTCATAGCGGAAACTAAGATTTTCAAGTTCAGTTTTTATCTTGCTCAGTCCCAAGCGATAGGCTATGGGGGCGTATATGTAGAGAGTCTCCCCTGCAATTTTGTATTGCTTGTTCACAGGCATGAATTCCAGTGTGCGCATATTGTGCAGGCGGTCGGCTATCTTAATGAGAATCACGCGTATATCCTCGCTCATCGTGAGCAGTAGTTTCTTGAAGTTCTCTGCTTGCTCCGATGCATGCGCCCCGAACACGCCACCGGCAATCTTGGTGAGTCCGTTTACAATTTCGGCAATTTTGTCGCCAAAAAGGTTGCGGATATCCTCCACCGTGTAATCCGTGTCCTCGACAACATCGTGCAGCAGTGCAGCGCAGATAGAGGTTGAGCCCAGCCCAATCTCCTTGCACACAATGGTTGCAACCTCCAACGGGTGCATAATATAGGGCTCACCGCTGTGTCTGCGCACCCCTTTGTGTGCTTGTCGTGCAAAGTTGAACGCCTTTGTGATGAGCTCCACCTTTTTGCGGTGTTGTGATGCCAGATATATATCCAGCAACCCTTTGAAGGCTTCGTTTATGGCAGCCTCTTCGTCTAATATTTTCTTTTCGTCATTGTTCATGCCTGTCAATATATCTTCAAACGCCTGCCGGCTCTGATATTAGTGGTGCGCAAATTGTTCCATTTCATTATTTGCTTCACCGTTACACGGTATTTGCGTGCAATGCTGCCAAGAGTCTCTCCGCTTCGTATTTTGTGATATTTAAGCGTTCCGCGTCCGTCGTCGTTGGCTTTTGCCTCTTTCAGCATCTTTGCAATATTGCTGTTGGGGAAGAACTCCTCTTTCTTGTAGTTGTATATGCTGTCCTCGTTGGTAATAAAACGGGTGATAGCATCGTTGGTGAGGCGCAAAACATACCTTTCGGCCTCTCCCGGGACTATATCTTTAATATATTGCGGGTTAAGAGCTCTTATATCCTCAATATTTATATCGCAATATTGCTCAATTTGTTTGAAATGCAGGTTCTTTCTTATGTGTAGAGTGTCGGTGCCAATCGGTAGCGCAGGTTCCATTGGGCATATACCATGCTCCTCATGGTATGTCATGATATAATTTGCTGCAACAAGAGCGGGGAGGTATCCGCGGGTCTCGCGTGGCAGATAACGATAAATCTCCCAAAAGTCGGTCTTTCCACCCGAGCGCAGTATCGCTTTTTTTACATTTCCCGGTCCGCAGTTGTATGCAGCAATGGCAAGGTCCCAGCGGTTGAAGAAATTATACAAATCTCTCAAATAGTTCAGCCCTGCATGAGTGGCTTTGAGCGGGTCGAAGCGGTCGTCGATGTAGTTGTTCGATTTAAGTCCATACAGCTTGCCTGTTGCAAACATAAACTGCCACAAGCCTTTTGCACCGGCGCGCGACACAGCTTTTGGGTTCAGTGCCGATTCTATTATTGGCAGATATTTAAGTTCATGAGGCATGTTGTGCTTGTCAATCTCTGCCTCAATCATGGGCATATAGAACTCGGCAATACCGAGCATGTAAGAGACAAGTGAGCGGTTGCGTGTAGCGTAGCGATCAATACATTGGCGCACCATATTGTTGTATGGCATATCTATGATACTGGGTATGTTGCGCAGGCGCTCGGCATACAGCGTGTCGCTTATCTTTATATATTCCCACCCTTCGGTCTGGCAATCGAGCGATTTTAGCAGATGGCGAGCCTGCCATCCACTCATCAAGCTGTCGATGTTGGCAGTCATTCCTTCGGGTAGCTCAAAAACGAGGCTGTCGCACCCGATGCTCTCTCCTGCAACCTCCAACGTGTCGGGGCAGGCGATTGCCTTGTCAAGCTGTGCGTTGTCGTTTATGCTGTCGGTGGGTGTAATATTATTCTCCTGCGCTCCTATGCCTGTGGCAAGAAACAACAGGAGGGCTGTTATATATGTCGTGTATTGTCGCATTCTTGTTATTTAGAAATTAATATTGCAGTTTACTCCGTAGTATCCTTTATCCATTCTTCCAAAATTACTGTTCATAATCTCGGGTTCTACTGTTATGTTCAGATTGTCGCTTATGTCGAAACTTGCAAGCTGTGCATCAACATATGCATCTATAACCGACAGAACATACACCCCGATAAAAGCAAATACGCTTAAATCGCGCCAACGGCGATAACGGTCCTTTCTCTTTTTGAAGAGCTCCGTGAGATACTCTTTGTTCTTCTCAAAATCATATCCCGGGCGGAAGAAATCCTCATATGAGTTGCTGTTGGGGTCGCTGTCCATTATGTCAAGATAGGCTTGGCGGTAGTCGCTGTACATCTGGTTGTTCCAGTTGTATGCATAGAGACAACCTACAAAGCCGCCATAAACAATAGGCAGTTTCCAATATTTGCGGTTGTAAATCTGTCCGCCACCCGGGATAACCACGGCAAGCCATGTGGCTTTTGTGGGGTTGGGCTTGAATGGTTTCACATTGCCGGTTAAGTCATTGTAGTTGCGTTTCATTGCCGCACGGCTGCTGTCGGGTGAAAGGCTCACTCCGTTTCTCAATACACTGTCTATTGTAGCAGAATCGGCGCGAAGAGTACTTTCAATGAGGGAGTCGCCTGGCAACGTGCTTTCTGTTATAGAGTCGGCAAGTTGTGTGAATCTATCATTTGCAATGCTCTCTTGTGTTGCGATAATGCAGAACAAGGCGAGTAGCAATGTAATGTATAGGTGTGTGAATATATTCATTTTCACTGCATTAAGAGGTTGTTTGAATTTCTAAAAATATTTTTCTTAAAGAAGCCGATGTCTCACCATTTTTTTTATATTCAAACAGCTTCTAATTATTTAATTTGTCAAACAAGGCAATAATCCTTTCGAGCTCTTGTTCGTTCTTGAATTTTATGCTTATCTTGCCGTTACCCTTTGCCGAACAGGTAAGTTGCACCGGTGTCTGGAAAAAATGTGTGAGCTGTTTCTTTAGCTGGTGAAATTCCGGGTGTGTCTGTTTGGTTGCAATCTTTTTGGTAGCGGGAACTTCGACACCCTCTTTTATTTTGCGTACAATCTCTTCTACCTCGCGCACCGAGTAGCTGTTGGCTTCAATATCGTGGAACAGCTTTATCTGCTCGGCAGGGCTGTCGAGCGAGAGTAGCGCGCGTGCGTGTCCCATGTCTATGCGTTTCTCTTTGAGAGCTACCTGAATGGTTGCGGGCAGGCGCAGCAGACGCAAGAAATTGGCAATAGTGGCACGCCCTTTGCCTACGCGTTTGCTCAGTTGCTCCTGCGACAGGTTATGCTGTTCTATGAGTTGCTGGTAGGCAAGCGCAATCTCCAACGCGTTCAAGTCCTCGCGTTGAATATTCTCAATGAGTGCCATCTCCATGGTGTCCTCGTCGTCGGCTTTCAAAATATATGCAGGGATAGTGCTCTTTCCCGCAAGCTGGGATGCGCGGAAACGGCGTTCACCGGCAATAATCTGATATCTGTCCTTGCCAATCTTGCGTAGCGTGATGGGCTGTATTATTCCCAGTTCCTTTATAGAGTCTGCAAGTTCCTGCAAAGCCTCTTCGCTGAACTCGCGGCGTGGCTGGTTGGGGTTAGCCTCTATTTGGCTTATCTCAATCTCGCCTATCGACTGTGAACCGGCGGTTTGCACTGTGTCGGTTGAGATGAGAGCGTCAAGCCCTCTGCCTAATGTGAATTTTTTATTTGGTGCCATTGACTATTCGTTGTTTCTGTTAATTATTTCTTGTGCAAGCGCAAGGTAGTTCTTTGCTCCGGTGGAGTCGGCGTCGTACATAATCACGGGAATACCCATGCTGGGTGCCTCGCCCAGTCTTATGTTGCGCTGTATAACGGTGTTGAATACCAACTCGCGGAAATGTTTTTTTACCTCGTTGTAAACCTGATTGCTCAATCGCAGGCGCGAGTTGAACATTGTGAGCAGGAAACCCTCAATGTCGAGCGATGGGTTTAGATTGGATTTTATGATTTTAATGGTGTTCAGCAATTTGCTGATACCCTCGAGAGCGAAATATTCACACTGCACGGGTATAATTACCGAGTCGGCAGCAGTGAGTGAGTTCACGGTGATAAGTCCCAGCGATGGAGAGCAATCTATTAAAATATAATCATATTTGTCTTTTATAGGTGCCAGAGCATCGCGCATAATCTTTTCGCGATTGGGCATATCGAGCATCTCAATCTCAGCTCCCACAAGGTCTATGTGCGAGGGTATTATATCGAGCCCCTCCACGCAGGTGTTATGAATACCATCGGTTATTGCAGCCTTGTTGATGAGGCACTCATATATAGAACATTCAATTTCGCGTATATCTATGCCAAGCCCCGACGATGCGTTTGCCTGCGGGTCGGCATCAATCACCAATACCTTTTTTTCGTATGTGGCAAGTGACGCGGCAAGGTTTATTGCGGTGGTTGTTTTTCCCACACCGCCTTTCTGGTTGGCAAGTGCTATGATTTTTCCCATGTTTTTTCGTATTTTCTCAGTTAATTTGTTGGTTTTCTTGCTGTCGGAATCTCTTTTTGTTCTCTCGACAACATATTTTTATCCCAATTTACCCTGCGAAGATACGAAAAAAATAGATTGCTTTTCAGTATTTGCCGTTTAGTTATAAACAGGTAACGACAAAATTTATTAAAAAATGTTATTTAACGTGAGCCGTCTTGTGTAAAATAGAATAATATGCAGTTATTTAAGTTCTTCAATAAACCAATCGGCATTTTTGGCACCGCTGGCTTTTATTTTTCTTTTTAGTTTGGAACGCTTGCTGTAAATAGCATCTACAGGCCTGCCTATCAGATAGCTTATCGTGTTGTTGGACAGCCCGGCAAATGCGTATATGGCAAAAATAATCTCTTGTTCGTTAAGTGTGGGTATCTCCTCGCGCAACTTGCCCAGAATATTGTTCTTGTATAGGTTAATGGTATCCTCGAGTTGGGCAATCCCCTTGTCATCTTTGAAATTATTTATAATCCTGTTAATGCTTCTGCCCTCCTTGTTTCCATCTCTTTCGCCCGATTGATACAACTCGTTGCATAGCTTGTCGATAGTGTAAAAACGCTCCTTAAACAGCCTTCTCTTAATATCTTCAATCTCTTTTGTTGCATACTCCTTATTTTCCTGCAATTCCTCTTGTAGAGCCCTCAACTGCTCGTTGCTCTCTTTAATGTTGTTCTTTTCCTGTTCCTTGTTGTGCAAGAAAAAATAAACCACTATAGAAACAATGATGGCAGCAGCAAAGGCTGTTATATACACCCCTTTCTGCATGTCAAGTGCGATGTATTTTTATTATTCCCTTTTCGCAGTAATTTACAAGTTTAATTCTTTTCTCCTTTGAGACCTCTGTGGCATATTCCAACTGCAACTGCCAAGTGGGGTAGTCTTCGGTGGTGCATCTGTTTGCCATCAGCAACACATTGCCCGCTGTCGAGAGTATAAAAAAGGTGAGCATCGCAATATCGGCAGCGTTGCAACACTTTCTGTATATAATGGATATAACATGCAGCGCAAGCAGCAGTATTGCAGGCAGTAAAATCAAATAAATATTTGTACCCCCCATGCTTGTGGCTATATAAAAACACCCGATAACAAAGAGCACCTCGAGTAGGCGTATGATTGTGGTAAACTTGTTCATCATTTATACTATTATTCTAAAGCACTTGCAATATAATATATCTCTCCCTCCCTCTTATTTCATATACACCACACCATTTTCATATCCTATGATATTTACTTTTATGGCTTCGCATTCGCTGCTGTTGTATAACACCACCTGCAACTTCCCATCCTCCACTTTCACTGCCGGGTTCCATAGCAGTGTGCGGCGATAGTCGGGTATCGTGGGTTTCTCTTTGCTGTAATCGGGAGAGTAGAATTGTTTGTTCTTTGTGTATCCTTGGAACGATGTGTAGCGACGCTTTCCCGCTTCGCCACTCAAATCAACTTTCATAAGTGTATTTGTGCTGTCATTTTTTGCAGGGGTAAGATATGCGACATAATTGGGGTGTTCAATACGCTCTTTTAATTCGTATGTATGCATCTCCTGCCCCACATCATTTCTGTTATGTTCCATTAAGTTGCCACTTTCTCTTTTTATCTCGTTTTTGGTGGGGTGAATCCTCTTCATCGTATAGAAACCATCATAGAAAAAGGAGTAGGGTACCTTGTTCCAAAAAGGACCAAGATGAATTATAGAAGGTGACAAGGCTGATGAATATACTAATTGCGGCTTTCCTGTGACAGAACTTGTTGTGCATGTTAGTTCTCCACTTAAAATTCTCTCTTCTTTTTTACTCTTCCAGAAGCTTTCCCCTCCTGTGAAGCTGTTGCAATACTTCTCGTTACTGCTCAATACAATCTCACTGAAATTGGTCATTTTTTCAATATCCACCCCATGCAGATATTCATTGTCTATCTCGGGTATCGTGTCCTTTTGATATTCTCCTTTTATAACAGCCGGCATCACCCAGTAGCACCAATGCAGGCTGTATCGTGCAAAGATGCTTGTTATCACATTAGACACAGTGAGAGAATTGGCATATTGTGGTAGCTTATCCCTGTAGGTATAATACGCTGTTTCATACTCCACGGGCAGGTTTTTGTAATATGTATCTTTTTTGTTATAGCGGAATACCTTTTCGGTGTTATCGCTGTAATCTCTTTGAAAAAGGATATACATAAGAGTATCTGATATCGCGTCTTCTTTTGAGGTTTTTTCTTTTCTTGCAAAATCATAAACCCCATATTTGTATGTAACATCGAGTGCATACTCCCACTCGTCCATATAATTAAGACGCAGTTCGCTTATAGGAGCCCTTTTGAATCTGTCTTTGTTGCGCTTGCTTGTGATGTTCACCGTTGATAGTTCATACTCCAAGTTGTCCACCCTCCTCACCAAGCTATCCTCCTTTTCCTCATTCATGGTTATAATAGGAGAGCCGGTGTTGCGCTCCCAATACGATAGCAGGCGTGGGGCAGGGGAGAAGTAACGGTCAATGGAGAATGCCGCCTTTGAGCCCTTAGTTTCTATGATACGGGATTTAGGAGTCAGTGCCACCACCTTTTTCCCATAAAAATCCTTGATGGCGAGATCGAAACAGCCATCATTGTCTGTTTCGAACCTGTACGCCCTCACTCTTCCATCGATGGGCACACTAAATGTCAGCGTATGCTTTTTACACGGCAAAATTGTTACCTTTCCCTTCTCCCCGAACTTGTTGCTTACCAATCTCTTATAGAATTGACCTCTAAGTCTCAGTCCCTTCTCCGGCTCCACAATCCTTGTGAGGTCAGTATTTGTCAGCCTGCTCCACTCATACGCCGTCCACCCGTTGGTGAGCATCACAAGGTCGAGCTGTGTGTCACGCTCCTTGTTTTCAGTGTCAAAATACTGTCCGGCATTGGGAATGTAACCTTTAACCTCGGACCCCAAGAGCAGGTAGCTATACATATTATACTCCCATGATGTATGTATATGCCCGGCATAATCTGTTACCGAAACAGCAAAATCCGTTGCGGCTTCAATATCCTTGCCATCTTCACGCTCCATGGTTAATGTAATCTTTTCATAGGAATCGGGAGTAAAATCCTCTATAGACCTCCCATTTGCCGTGGCATTGAGTTTCACCATCTTATGGTCTCCTGTTTGCAGTTCATTGTGGCGAACAAAAAACATACGCTCGGCAAGAGGAATATCTCCGCAGAACACCACAACACGGCTCACCCCTTCGGGTATAGCACTCTTTGCAATAGAAAAGTGAGTTTCTTTATTTGTAATTCTCTTATAAAACCCCAAACTGCTACGGTGCATAATAACACACCCAAGCATAGAATCGTTGTGATAATTATGTTTTAAGGAAATTTGAATACTATCCTGTATCTCTCTCACTTCCACCACCACACCCTCTTTCTCAACAACCGGTAGTGAAAATTTATATTTTCTTTTATTCCCTTTCTTGTTTTTTGCAATAGTTGTGGCAGTGTATTCAGTTTCCCCTTGCGGCGTGAGCATGAACGAACCCTTTCCCAAATGCACCGGCGATGTTCTTATAACAGGATTGCCGTTGGCAAGAATGGTAATCTCCGTCTCTCCCTCAATACCATCTACACCCTTTAGCTCAAAAGCCACGCGGCTCTCTAAGCCGTGCACCAGATGCCCGCCCTCGGGATAGAACTTCAAATCGCAATCGGGCTGCTCGCTGTTAATCCAGTCCTCTGTGGTTCTGAAACTGCGTTTCCTGTCGTATATGTTACGAAAAGCCCAATCACCATTCTCCACTTTATCATAAACGGGGAACACCCGGCTGAATACAGCATGGTCTCCCCAGTTCAGCATATACCTTGTATATGCCCTTATCTCATAAAACCCCGATAAGTAATCCGGGTCCATGAAAAACTCTCCATTGCAACTCCCATCACCCCCAATCTTGTACTTTTCCGTTTTCACAACATACCCCTCGGGTGCAATCAACTCAACATACAAAACCTTGCTCAACGTGGTGGGGCGGTCAACATCGTGGCTTGTTACAAACGCTTTGAACCAGATTGTTTCTCCCAAGAAATATGCGTCATTATCGAAATGCAGATAAATTCTTTCCTGCGGCATTATATACCCCACCTGCAGCGCACGCAATGCGGCGCTGTCAGTGGGTGTTTGGGAGAATGCTTTGCAAATTATAAATATTCCCCAGATAAGACTAAGTAATATTTTTTGTAATTTCATGCGTGAGTTATTCTTCAATCTTTTTTACCTCACCGGGAAATAAAGTGTTCCACGAAGAGTAGTCGCCACTCTTGTATAAGAGTTTTGCCGATGAGGGAACACGCCTGAAACTCTTTTTCTCAATCATGGGTGCAACAGGGGCTGTGCATATTATAATTTCAAGAGAGGTGCAACCCTCAAAGGCTGCGGCATCTATTTTGCGCAAAGTAGAGGGCAAAACCACCTTTTTGAGATTTTTGCAATCGCTGAAAGCAAAGGAACGGATTCTCTCCACCCCCTTGGGGATTGTAATCTCTTCAAGCTCTTTGCAACTGCTAAAGGCATTATCAATATTTACCACTCCGTCGGGGATAGTTGTTCTTTTACAAGCTGCTATAAGCGAATTTGTCGCAGTTTCAATTACAGCGTTACACCCTTTGCGGCTGTCATATATCGGGTTATTTTCATCTATAACAATATTCTCAAGGTCGTAGCAACCATTGAAAGCACCGCTGCTGATATTCTCAACCGATGCAGGAATATATACAGAGTTTAACCCTTTTATAAGGCGAAAGGCTCCATTGTGCAAGTTCTTTACACCTGATGGAATTTTACTGTTTTTGCATGCAACATACAGTGTGTTTGTGGCTGTTTCAATCACGGCGTTGCACTCCTCGCGGCTGTCATAAACGGGGTTCCCGGCAGCTACGGTGATACTTTCAATGGGAGGCGCATTAAAGAAACAACCAAAAATAGAACCTGTGAAACTCGCCGGGATATTTACCGAGGATATTTTTTCGGAACAATTCCACAATATGCAGAAGTTCATACATCTGGTACCCTCTTTAATATCAAGTGCAGTTTCGGCTTTTTTCTCACCTTTGTAACCTATGAGCCAATCTTTGAAATATATAAAACCATCGGGTTGGCTGTTGTACCAGCCGCTTCCATTAAATGCCATACTCCCTAACTCAAATTCCTCAGCCGTCACTTCAATATCTGTTAGCAAGGCACAATCCATGAATGCACCATTATCTATTTTTGTAACCGATGCGGGGAGCGCAATCTCCTTCAAAGAGCTGCCACGGAATGCATGTGCTCCTATTCTTTCTATACCTGTGGGGACCACGCTGTTGTTGCATCCGGCAATAATAGTGCTTGATGCGCTCTTTACAATGGCATTGCACCTTTCACGGCTGTCATAAACCGGGTTACCATCTTCAACTACGATGCTCCCGAGGGAAGGGCAATTTGCAAAAGCATACTCCCCAATGTAATTAACGCTTTGTGGAATTTTAATCTCTTTTAGTTGCGAGCAGCCCTCAAACGCTCCTGTTCCTATCTTAACCACATCATTGGGGATTATGGTATTTTTGCAACCGGCAACAATGCTGTTTGTTGCAGTCTCAATCAAGGCATTGCACCCTCCGCGGCTGTCATATACAGTGTTACCCGGTGCCACGACAATGCTTTCAAGCAACGGGCAATACTCAAAAATATTGCAGCTCCGTTTTTCTCTCCCGATATCGGTTATCGAGGCGGGAATATAAACGCTTTTTAGAGAGTCGCAATGATTGAATGCAACATTGCAAATCGCAGTTACACTATACTCCTTTCCCTCAAATACAACACTCTCGGGGATAACAATATCGCCCTTATATTGCAGATTAATATCGTATCTCATGCCATTTCCCGCTTTTTTGCAACCGTTTTTATATCTTATAACCTCGCACGCAGGGTTGCTCGCAGGGATAACACGATAGAAGATACCATCTACCTCAAATTCTTCTATATTTTCACTTGTTGCAATAGTATTTTCACCCTTAGGTTGATTTACTCTGTTGCAATCATAGGCTGCTGTCGCCTTTCCCATTACGCAACAAAACAGAATTGTCGCAATTAAAATCTTTTTCATACAATAATTATTTAAGGGGTATTAATTATAAATTCTGTGTATTAAGTATGTTACAGCTCAAGCAGTGGTACTTGGGGCTTTCATTGAGGTTTACCACAAATGTATGATAATGTATTGTAATTTCTAAGTGTTTAGAAATAAAACATCATGCTTGCTACTAAACTTTAACTTTTATTTTTAGTAATTGCAGAATTTTGCATTCTGTTTAGCTCATAAAGCCTTTTCTACATTCTTCCATAGCTCCTAAAGTTAAAAATTAGTTTAATAATATTATTCTTCGCAGTTCATATTTAGCATCGTTCAAATAATGTTTCTAAACTTACATAACAATTACCACTCCTCCAAAATTCTTTTCGCCTCCTTGTTTCCCGCTTTGGCGGCATCGCTGTACAAATCCTTCGCAAGGCGTTTGTTTTTCTT
>CAYRFX010000055.1:0-15074 GCA_964423665.1 uncultured Bacteroidaceae bacterium
CGCACGATAGCGCGATATATCTTATATGTTATTTCCCGTCCTACATAGGGGGGGGTAATTAATTTATTGCAATTCAAGCAGTTACAAGCACGCCTGCAGCAGGCGGCAGGTGGAGCCGCCCATGCACTGGTGCTGTATGTTGTTCTGCTTTGCATTATAGTTATCTTTTTTTGACAGAAAAACAAAAGAACTTATGTTCTTATGTCTTATTATTTCTTTCGCTGCAAAAATATTGTTTTTTACTAATTTTATGTAATCATTGCAATGTTTTTTTAACATTTTGCCCGCATTTTTTATTTTTTAACTAAAAACTAAAATGCGCAATAAAAATTAGGGTTACTTGCCAACAGATATTTTATTCCCCGAGACGATGTATAAACCACGAGGCAAAAGATGCAATTCTTCTGCCGATACTGCTTTCTTAAACAGGCGACCAACGGGTAAATACACATCGTGTATTCCGGCGAGGGGGCTGTTATCTTTCACATTTTCTATTCTTAATGTGTGAATATTGTCGTTCATCCATTGCACCTTTGCATTAAACCAGTATGATAACAATGCTACATCATCGTCTATGGTATTGGACGGTACAATTCTATTCCAACGTTCATCTTCGAGTTTGCGACTCGCGTCTATTGCATCACCTATGGAATCCTGCACCTCATATATAAAATCCATTATATAATTGAACAGCGAGGGCGACAAGGAGTCCCACAGGTTCATATATTCTTCTATAAAGGTTTTGTTTTCCAATAAATATTTATAATAGAACTTATAGTTACCGCTATGCTGTTGTGCCCAATCCCCTTCACGCTGGAATATATCGTCAAAATCCCATATCGGTCCCATCTCAAGAGGGGTTGAGGTTTTATTATCCTCAATATAATCATACTTTACCAGAAATCTGTTGGAGCCTCCTGCATCTAAAGTTCCTAATAAATCGTGGGCAAGCAGCCATGCTGCAAAAGACCCCATATCAATGTATTCGCTAATGTGTTCACCGGTGACCAATGCCTGTTCCACCTCCAAGATGTAGTCGGATATATTCACATATGTTTGTAGCGAAATATCTTCGGGAGAGGGGCTTTTGAATGAGTACCCTGTGGGGTATGGCAAGATTTCACCCTGAAAGTACTTATCTTCGTTCCACCAATAGCAATCGTCCTCTATAATAAACCCGGAATCAGAGAGTTGGCACCGTCCTTCGGCAATTTCAACAGGTTCCACAAGTATATACAACCCTTTGTAGTCGCCGTTTATAACCAAATTTGCAAAAGAATAGCATGGTGTCCATCGCTGCCCCACAAACTTGGATACCTCGAAACCGACAGGGGTGTTTATTGTGTGCCCGCTGCGCAACAACAACCAATCTCTTTCCTTAAAGCGTTCTTCGTTGCGAAACAGCATATCTGCTTTCTGCGACAAATTAATCTTGTATGGTTTCTTACCATACAGGGCACTGCTGTTTCCCCTTTGCCTTATTCGCATACCCGAGACATTTTTCTCATATTCACCACTATCATACAAAACCGAGTCTCCGAGCGTCACGACAAGAGTGCCTGCGACATAATCATTGCCTGCAAGCCCCACGCCAACACAACCCTCAGGCGGATAGACTGCATATCCGGGTGGCTCCTCACCATTTTCGGTAGTTATGACGAAGAGAGGGATATTTATCTTATACAATACAGAATCGATGGATAAAGAATCGGCTGCAATTTTAATATAAGATGTAAATAAAAATAATATAAGTACTGCAATTCGCTGTATCATCTCTATAAGTTTTCTCTTTTTTGTGTAAATATCCGTTTCTGTTCCATCGGATAATCCGATGGGTATTAAAGCCGGGGTTAAAACCCCTAAATTGCAGCGAATCGCAGACCTTGATACTCAACAACTACTGATTGCAAATCAGCAGTGACAAAGATAACGGCATGCGGGTCGCAAAGAAATGAACAAGAATGCGCAATAACTAACTTACAAACGGTCGTATGCAGCCTTTATCTGTGCGAGTGCCTGTTCAAGCGTTGCACGGGGGCAACCAAGGTTCATGCGCATGAAACCCTCGCCCTCCTTGCCGAACATTGTACCGTCGTTCATTGCCACCTTTGCCTCCTTTAAGAAGAACTCCACAAGCCTCTCCTGCGACATGCCAAGCTCGCGGGCATCGAGGAACACAAGGTACGATGCTTGCGGGCGGATAAATGTTATTTTGGGCATATTCTCTTTGAGGTATTTATCCAAGAAAGCGATGTTTTCCTCAACATATTGGAGCATCTGCGCAAGCCACTCTTCACCCTCGTTATATGCAACAGCAACGGCTGCAGTTGCAAAGAGATGGGCACAATCGAGCTCGCTGCGGGTGAGGAAATCGCAATATTGCTTGCGCAACGCCTCGTTCTGTATTATGTGATAAGAACTTTTGAGACCGGCAATGTTGAATGTCTTGCTGGCAGCCATCAGTGTGATGGAGTTTTGCGCTGCAGCCTCGCTAACGATTGCATACACGGTGTGTTTATTGCCGTAGAGTGCCATATCGCAATGAATCTCATCGGAAACAACAACTACCCCATTGCGGGCGCAAATATCTGCCATGCGGGCAAGCTCATCGGCACTCCACACACGACCGCCGGGGTTATGGGGATTGCACAGGAGGAACAATTTACAACCTACAATCTTTTTCTCAAAATCTTCAAAGTCTATTTGATACTGCCCATCTGCAAGAGACAAGGGGTTATAGACCAATGTGCGACCAAGATCCTTAACAACGTGGTGATAGGGGTGATACACAGGTGGCTGAATGAGGATTTTGTCGCCGGGAGCCGTAAAGCACTGCACGGCAAAAGATATTGCTGGCACAATGCCACCCACAAAGCCTATCTCCTCTTCTTTCACCTCCCAGCCATAGCGACGAGAGACCCACTTTTGAATAGCGGGTTTCCATGTGGGAGAACAGAATGTGTAACCAAGCACCTCGTGTTCCAAACGTTTGCGCAGTGCCTCTATTACAAAAGGAGGGGTGCGAAAATCCATATCGGCAATCCACATCGACAATGCATCATCGGTGCCAAACATCTCTTGCAGCCTGTCATACTTAAGGCAGTCGCTGTTCTTGCGAGGAATAATCTCGTCAAAGTTGTATTTCATAGTAATTATATTATTTCTATTCTTTTTTTCTCTCTATCATATATAATGCCATCGCCGGCAATAAAGCGGGAGAGTTCCCCGCTTGCCGACAACTCGTCGGGCGTGCCGCAGTGCATGGTACCGCCATCTATGAGCCACAGCCTGTCGGTGAGCCGCAAGGCGAGCTCAAGGTCGTGGGTGGAGACTATCACAGCCTTGTTCATCTCGGCTGCAAGCCTGCGTAAAAGACGGAAAAGCGATACTTTACTGCCATAATCGAGAAATGCAGTGGGCTCGTCGAGCATTATAACAGGTGTCTCCTGTGCCAGAGCCTTTGCTATCATGCACTTCTGCCTCTCGCCGTCGCTCAGCGTTGCCACCACCCTATCAGCAAAGCCATCAACACCGGCAGCCTCCATTGCCCACGAAACAATATCCCTGTCGCCGGAACGCAGATGCCCTATAAAATTGGTATAAGGCGTGCGACCAAGCGCCACTAACTCATGCACGGTGAGAGTGTTTGCCACGGAGTTGTCGGTGAGCACCACTGCAATGAGACGGGCAAGCTGTGCCGGTGCAATATCGGCAGCCGGCGTTCCTTTGTAATAAAGAGAACCGGCAAGCAACCTGCCATAGCCGCCAAGAGCACGCAGGAGAGTTGATTTTCCCGCGCCGTTGCGCCCTATGAGCGCAACTACCTCGCCGCTATGCAATGTAGCGTTCAATGAGCTTGCCACAACCTTCTTGTTTCCACGAAGGTTATACCCTATCGACGCATCTTTGATCTCTATTGCAGCCTTCACGCAAGTTTTTTTTATTTATACTGCATCCATTCGTTCAGCAGGTCGAGCAACTCATTGCGTTTGTCATCGGGCAGGTTGGCAATGCGGTCGCGGTGGCTGCCGTCGGGCACGATATACACTTTTGTATTCTTCTTGTTACGCTCGCTGAGCCATGTGACACCGCTTGCTGTCCAGGGGTCCCACTCACCATAAACAAAGATTGCCTTGGGGTCGTTCTCGGTGTAGAAATCGGTAACCTTGCGATGGTTGGTATCGTCGAAAACCACATCGGCAAACTCTGCCGGCAGCATCACCTTCTTCAAGTAGCCTTCAACATCGGCGGGGTTCAGATATTTTACAAAGGGATCGGTGTTGTAGCCATAGTAGCCAAAGTCCTTTACAGCCTGTACAAAGAAAGAGCCGATAGATGTTGTAGCCGAAAAGTAGTCGGGGCTGCACATTTTAATAAAATAGTCCATAACAGTTTCGTCTGTGGCAGAAGCGGCGGGAATTTCCTCCACGGGAGCACCCCACTGCCAGAAAGAGAACTGGTATTCGAGCACACAAAGGTCGTAGATATCTGATGTGGGCACGCGGAACGAGAGGTTCTCCTTTGCACAGAAAGCATCGAAAAGAGGCATCAACTGCTCTTTACGCTCAAAAAGCAGATATTGGAAATTTCTCACTGCATCGCGTTTTGCCTTTGTGGAAACACGCTCCAGGAACGATTCGTGGCGACCATCTTCTATTGAACAACTCAACGGGCCTACATAGGGCACCGATACATCAACATCATCGGGGTAATATGCACGGAAGAACATTGATGTGGAACCACCCTTGCTTATACCTGTTGTAGCCCACTTCTTTGTGTAATATTTTTTGAACGCTGTAATAATGTTGTGATAATCCTCCATTGAGTTGGCAATGGTGAGATACTCCCAGTTACAGGGTGTGGGGGTGGATTCAGCAAAATAGCGATACTCTACAAAAAGGATATTCGCGTCCATTATTTTTGTAAGTTCCTCCATATAACGGGGATTCTTAAAGGCGTAGTCGCCTGCATAGCCCTCGGTTACAACAACAACGGGGCGGTCCCAGCCACGGTGTCCAAGCATCACACGCTGCTCGAATGTGCCCTTTGACTCATCACCGGGCACCAACTGCTGGCGGAACTTCATAAGATAGTAACTGCGGGTGGTATCGTTTTTCTCAATCTTTTCGAAACCGGTTACCGCCTCAATCTTTTTAAGCATCGCTTCAACATCGCTGTTTTGCGCGTTCAGCACAAACGCAGCTACCACAAACGATGCAAGCAAGAAAATTCTTTTACACATAACTTATTTTGTTTTATTATTAATTCTGTTCTCTTTTTATACACAAAGGTGCAAACGAATGTAACACAAATTCATTTGATGTTACAAAATGAGCGCAGCCCATCTTCGCGGTGGCAAAGCCACCGCAAAATTACATAAAATTTGCATATTATTATATAATGCAAAGAAAAAACATAATTAAAAAAGGAGCAACCCCATTAAATGAGATTGCTCCGTGAGAATATTTATATATAACTCTTTTTTACTTCGCTACCTGCTCAAGACGCTTGAGGATTGTGAAGATGAAGAGAGCCGATACAAGGCAAACTGCGATGAGCACGCCCCATACAATATACAAATCCATACCCCACAAATAACCGGGAATAGAGATAAGGAAGTTACCAATGGCAGTAGCCACAAACCAACCACCCATCATCATACCCTTATACTGGGGAGGAGCAACCTTGCTCACAAATGAGATACCGATGGGAGAAAGGAAGAGCTCGGCAATGGTGAGCACAAAATAAGTGCTGATGAGCCAGTTGGGAGAAACCAAAGTAGCTGTACCCGCCTCAACTGCAGCAAGCTGCTCTGCCTGAGGAGGAAGGTTCCAAGAACCCACCATGAGGATAACAAATGCCAACGCAGCTACAAGCATACCCAAACCTATCTTCATGGGCGATGAAGGCTCCTTGCCCACGCTTGCCAACTTGCTGAAAACAAGCATCACAATAGGTGTGAGAGCAACCACGAAGCAGGGGTTGAACTGCTGGAAGATAGGAGCCTCCACAGCAACCTCGCCTGTTACATTCATAGCCTTGTAAACAAGCCAACCACCCGATGCAAGGAGCATCACAGCAGCAATAAGCTTGCCTTTTGCAGTCTTTGACTGGAAGATATTCAAGAAACCATATACTGCAATAATTGCAAGCACAAGGTTAAACACGTTGAACATGAGGCTTGAAACACCGGAATCAGAAGTAGCGGTATATTCGCGCGCAAACTGGTTCATTGTGATACCGTTCTGGTGGAATGCCATCCAGAAGAATATTACAACGGCAAACACAAGGCAAAGACAAACGACACGCTCTTTTGTCTGTGCAGGAGTAAGTTGCTCCTCAACAGTTTCCGTAGCATTGGCCACAACTTTTTTCGCACGGTCGGCATGAGCAAAAGTACCGCGGAAAGCGTAGTAAATGATAATTGAAACAATGAGCGACACGCAAGCCACAGCAAATGCAAAGTGATAAGAATCGGCCTTGGTTACAGCATAGTTCTCCTGCATATAAGCCATTATACCAAGGGCAGCGGCAGCCGCAAACATAGAACCGAGGTTAATAGCCATGTAGAAGATACTGAAACCCTCGTCGCGCTTTGCCGAATATTTGGGGTCATCGTAAAGATTGCCCACAAGTACCTGCAAGTTACCTTTGAACAAACCTGTTCCCACGCAGATAAACAGCAATGCCAAAGCCATCACGCAAAGAGCAACCGTGCCCGCACCCAAGGGAAGCGAGAGCAACAGATAACCCATAAACATAACAAGAATACCGATGGTTACCATTTTGCCGAAACCGAATCTATCGGCAAGCATACCACCAAAGAGGGGAACAAAATAAACTATTCCCAAGAAAGCAGCCTGAATAGAGCTGGAGGTTCCCATTGAGAACCCGAAGTTGTCCTGCAAAAAGAACAGGAACACAGCCAACATGGTGTAATAGCCGAAACGCTCACCAGTGTTGGCAAGGGCTAACGCCCAAAGACCTTTTGGATGTCCTTCAAACATAGATTAAAAATTAAAAGTTAATAAATAATTCCCAAAAACAGCGGTCATGCAACCGCAAAATATCATCGGCAGAGCTGAAAAGCCTTGCCTGCACCCCTTAAAACAAAGGTTTGGTTCTTCTTTGGCACAATGCGCCAAATAAAACTCCGCGAATATAGCAAAAACAAGCGGAATATAAAAGCAAACAGGCTAAATAAATATTAAAAAGCTATATGTTACACGACATACACGACAAAAGAGGGTTTCAATTGTTGTTATCTTTGAAACAAAAAAAAGAATAGCAATTATGAGAAAACTGCAGATATTTTACAGAGAAGATTGCCCTCATTGCAAAAAAGCATTTAAGTTTATAGAGGCTTTGAAAGAAGAGAACGACCTCTACCGCACAATAGAACCGGAGCTTGTGGAGGAGACGTTGGAGGTTGATTACGCTGCCCTGTTCGATTACTTTCTTGTGCCCACTTTTTTCATAGGCGATAAAAAAGTGCACGAAGGCGTAGTGAGCAAAGAAGAGGTACAAAAAATACTTGAAGCCACACTTGAAGATTAAAGGCACTAACATCTGTCATGCAGAAAGTTATGCAATTTAACAATCCTCATCAAAATCTCGGCTGTTAATAAATGAAAGTGGGAAAATTTTCCATTTTCATTTTTTTTATATTCTTTTGCAGAAAATTACACCGCAAAAACAAATAAAACACTAATGCTACAACGACTATTCGGATTCGATTCCACAAAAACCACAGTGCGCACCGAGATAATGGCGGGCATCACTACCTTCATGACAATGGCATATATTCTTGCCGTAAACCCTAACATTTTGAGCGATGCAGGAATGGACAAAGGAGCACTCTTCACCACCACTGCACTTATTTCGGGACTAACAACACTGCTTATGGCAGTATATGCCAAACTGCCCTATGCCCTTGCACCGGGAATGGGACTCAACGCATTTTTTGCCTACACGGTATGCCTCATCATGGGCTATTCGTGGCAATTTGCGCTCACCGCGGTATTCATCGAAGGTATCTTGTTCATACTCATTACCGTAACAAATTTGCGCGACAAGATTGTAATGGCATTGCCCGACACGGTAAAGAAATCCATCAGCGCCGGCATTGGCATATACATTGCATTCATCGGTATGCAACAGGCAAAGATTGTGATAAACAGCGATGCAACCCTTGTTACATTGGGCAACGTCACCGAGGGCCCTGCGTTGCTTGCCATTATAGGCATAATAGTGACATCGGCACTTATGATTTACAAAGTAAAGGGCGCATTGATGTTCGGTATTCTGGCAACAACCATCATAGGTATCCCTATGGGCATTACCGAGTTCCGAGGTTTCTTCAGCATACCTCCCTCGATAGAACCTATTTTCTTAAAATTCGAGTGGGACAAACTCCTCACCACCGATATGCTTATTGTGGTATTCACATTCCTGTTCGTGGACCTGTTCGACACCATCGGCACTCTGCTGGGAGTATCACACGGCAGCGACCTCATAGACCACAAGAACCCTCGCGGGCTGAAAAAGGCATTTATGGTTGATGCCATCGGCACCACGGCAGGAGCCATGATGGGAACAAGCACCGTAACCACATTAGTGGAGAGCGCAGCCGGTGTAAAAGAGGGCGGCCACAGCGGACTCACTTCCTTCACGACAGCCACCTGTTTTTTCCTTGCGCTGTTGCTATCCCCCATCTTCCTTGCCATACCGCCATCGGCAACTGCATCGGTACTCATTCTCGTGGGCTTGATGATGACAGCAGCCGTTACACAAATAGATTTCAACGACTATCTTGAAGCTATCCCCGCATTCATATGCATCATCTTCATGCCCCTCACATACAGCATATCCGAGGGTATCATTTGGGGACACATATCATACGTTGCCCTCTGCCTTGTTACAGGCAACTACAAAAAGCTACGCCTGGGAATGTATATTCTCGTACCGTTCTTCCTCATAAAATATTTCATGTAAGAGGATATTAACATACAAAAAACACGCTCTCCTCGGTTACCCGTCAAAAGGTTTCCGAGGAGAAATATTCTTCTACCCTTTCGAGCCAGCGTTCACGCAAGCCCGGCTGAGCCTGAACCACCATATTAAGACTTATCCAATGAGAGTTCTTTATACCTATCGCCTCAAAAGTACCTTGAAAAAGAGCCTTTGAAAGAGCATTCCCGAAACGCCCCTCATAAACATCGGCAGGGGTATTCATGGTTGTAACCACCGTAACACGCTTAAGATTGCGCAAGCGCGACTGCATGCTGCCGTCGGGAGCATAATCATATGCCACCAAGGGGAATATCACACGGTCGATAAACCCTTTTGTGAGCGCAGGCATAAGCATCCACCACACAGGGAAAATAAAAGCAAGATGCTCTGCCTCTTCAAGTTTTTCTTTATACGAGAGCACCTGCGCATCGAGCATAGAGAGAGCCTTCTGCGGTTGACGACGGGCAAGGACAAAGGCTTGCAGGTCGTGCCCGCTCATCACCGGATTGAAATTCTCTTTATCAAGATTTATTATCTCACACTCGCCACACCGCTCGGCACCCTGCTTGGCAGCCATCAATATTGCGTTGCAAAAACTGCCGTCATACGGGTGATTAAATACTATCAATGTCTTCATTTCACACTTGTTTATTACAATAAAACAAGACTCATGCAAATTTGTTGCAGACGAAAGAATATTTATTGTACCGCAGATTTCGTAATTTAACCAAATGTTCTTATATTTGCATTTAATTATATACACACGCACACGCAAAAGCTGTTGCAAAAGAAAAGAATAGTAAAAACGACTAATTTATACACAAAAATGAGCGACCAACGTTATATGATGCGCGGAGTATCGGCATCGAAAGAGGATGTTCACAACGCAATTAAGAACATTGACAAAGGACTTTATCCAAAGGCTTTCTGCAAAATAATTCCCGACATTCTGGGAGGAGACCCCGAATATTGCAATATAATGCACGCCGACGGTGCGGGGACAAAATCGTCTCTCGCATATCTCTACTGGAAAGAGACCGGCGACATCTCGGTGTGGAAAGGCATTGCACAAGATGCTCTCATAATGAACATCGACGACCTCCTCTGCGTGGGAGCGACAGACAACATTTTGGTATCATCAACCATAGGTCGCAACAAGTTGCTTGTGCCCGGCGAGGTTATCTCAGCCATCATCAACGGCACCGACGAGCTGCTTGCCGAGCTGCGCGAGATGGGCGTGGGCGTATATGCAACCGGTGGCGAGACAGCCGATGTGGGCGACCTTGTGCGCACAATAATTGTAGATAGCACCGTAACCTGCCGCATGAAACGCAGCGATGTCATAGACAACGCAAACATTGCAGCAGGCGATGTAATTGTGGGCTTGGCTTCATACGGGCAGGCAACATACGAGAAAGAGTACAACGGAGGCATGGGAAGCAACGGGCTCACATCGGCACGCCACGATGTGTTCAGCAAATACCTTGCCGAGAAGTATCCCGAGAGCTACGATAAAGGCGTGCCCGCCGAGCTTATATATTCGGGCGGTCTTAAACTCACCGACAAGGTGGAAGGCTCTCCCATCGATGCCGGCAAATTGGTACTCTCCCCCACCCGCACATACGCACCGATAGTAAAAAAGATACTCGACGCACTGCGCCCGCAAATTCATGGCATGGTACACTGCTCGGGAGGTGCACAGACAAAGGTAATGCACTTTGTTGAGAACAAGAGAGTGATTAAAGACAACCTCTTCCCCATTCCCCCGCTATTCAAGACCATCAAGGAGCAGAGTGGCACCGATTGGGCAGAGATGTACAAGGTGTTCAATATGGGACACAGATTGGAGGTTTATGTAAGCCCCGAGCACGCCGAGGAGATTATCGCCATAAGCAAGAGCTTTGGCGTGGAGGCACAGATTGTAGGTCGCGTGGAAGCCGCCGAGAAGAACGAGCTTATAATTGAGAGCCCCTACGGCACATTCAAATACTAAAAGCACGGTTTACACTTCTTTCAACAAAAACAAGAAGAGATACTTAAACGATGGAGAACGAAAATTCACTTTTGAGCAAGCTGAACGACCTTGAAGCGCGTTTTCAAGAGGTATCGACACTGATAACCGACCCTGCCGTGGTGGCAGACATGAAGCGTTTTGTGAGGCTCAACAAAGAATATCGCGAGCTTGAAGAGATTCTTGCAGCCCGCAAACGATACATCGCACTGCTCACCACACAACGCGAAGCAAAAGACCTGCTCGCCAACGAAAGCGACCCAGAGCTGAGAGAGATGGCACGCGAGGAGCTTGACAACTGCGAAAAAGAGATACCGGCAACAGAAGAGGAGATAAAACTGCTGCTTATCCCTGCCGACCCGCAAGACGAGAAGAATGCAATCTTGGAAATCCGCGGCGGAACAGGTGGCGACGAGGCTGCCATTTTTGCAGGCGATCTCTTCCGCATGTACAGCAAATATTGCGAGACAAAGGGCTGGAGACTCGAGGTGTCGAGCTGCAGCGAGGGCACATCGGGCGGTTACAAGGAGATTATATGCACCGTTACAGGCGACAAGGTTTATGGCACGCTCAAATACGAGTCGGGCGTGCATCGCGTGCAACGTGTGCCCGCAACCGAGACACAGGGGCGCGTGCACACATCGGCAGCATCGGTTGCAGTGCTCCCCGAGGCAGAGGCTTTTGATGTGGAAATCACAGAGAGTGCAATAAAATGGGACACCTTCCGCTCGAGCGGTGCCGGCGGGCAGAATGTGAACAAAGTGGAATCGGGTGTACGCTTGCGTTATCCATGGCTTAACCCCGAAACAGGGCAAACCGAGGAGATTCTCATCGAGTGTACCGAAACGCGTGACCAACCCAAGAACAAAGAGCGCGCACTCGCACGCCTGCGCACCCTCATATATGACCGCGAGCATCAGCGTTACGCCGATGATATTGCCAGCAAGCGCAAGACAATGGTGTCCACCGGCGACCGCTCGGCAAAGATACGCACCTACAACTACCCGCAAGGGCGCATCACCGACCACCGCATAAACTACACCATCTACAATCTCGCCGCCTTTGTAAACGGCGACATTCAGGATTGTATAGACCACCTCATAGTGGCAGAAAACACAGAACGAATGAAAGAAAACGAATTATAACAAAAACCATAATCTATGAATAAAGAACAACTTGTAAAACAGATTAAGGAGAAACGCTCGTTTCTCTGCGTGGGACTCGACAGCGACATAAAGAAATTGCCCGCATGTATAAAAGACAACGAAGATGCAATCTTCGATTTTAACAAGGCAATAATAGATGCAACAGCCCCCTACACCGTTGCCTACAAACCAAATCTTGCCTTCTACGAGGCATTTGGCGTAAAAGGGTGGATAAGTTTTGAAAAGACAGTAAAATACATCAAAGAGAACTACCCCGAGATTTTCATCATCGCCGATGCCAAGCGTGGCGACATAGGAAACACCTCGGCACTCTACGCACGCTCGTTCTTCGAGGAGATGCAGGTAGATGCACTCACTGTAGCTCCTTACATGGGAGAGGATAGTGTGAAGCCCTTCCTTGCCTACGAGGACACATGGGTTATTCTGCTTGCCCTCACATCGAACCCCGGCTCACACGACTTCCAGCTCACAAAAGACGAGAATGGAACAATGCTTTTTGAAAAGGTTCTTGCAACATCGCAGCAATGGGGAAGCGACCAAAATATGATGTACGTTGTTGGTGCCACACAGGGCAAATCATTTGAAAATGTGCGTCGCATAGTACCCAACCACTTCTTGCTTGTACCCGGCGTGGGTGCACAGGGCGGCTCGCTCGAAGAGGTGTGCAAATATGGAATGAACAGCGATTGCGGCTTGCTTGTAAACGCCAGCCGTGCCATCATCTTCGCCGACAGCAGCGAGAACTTTGCAGCAGTGGCAGCGGAGAAAGCACGCGACTATCAGCAACAGATGGAACGCGAACTAAAAGCCCACAATATTGTCTGATTTTGCATTTTTTGTGTTATTTTATGCACAAAGCCACAGAGAATTGGAACAAAAGAATTATCTTCGTATTTTGAAAAACAGTTAGAGAGATATGAAATTCACAGCTCAACAAATAGCATCGTTCATCAATGGCGAGGTTATAGGCAACAAAGATGCCGAGGTATATACATTTGCAAAAATAGAAGAAGGCACCCCGGGTGCACTCTCATTCCTGGCAAACCCCAAATATACCGAATATATATATACCACACAATCATCGGTGGTGCTTGTGAACAAAGATTTTGAAGCAAAAGGCGAAATAAAGGCTACTCTTATCAAAGTGGACAACGCTTATGAGAGCCTTGCAAAGCTAATGACCATGTACGAGGCAAGCAAGCCTAAGAAACAGGGCATAAGCTCGCTCGCATCAATATCTCCCACTGCCAAGGTGGGCGAAAACTGCTACATTGCTCCCTTTGCAGTGATTGGCGATGGCTGCGAGATTGGTGACGGCTGCTACATTCACGACGGTGTTTCGGTGGGCGATGGCGCAAAAGTGGGCAACAACTGCATTCTTTATGCACATGTTACAATATATCACGACTGCCGCATAGGCAACAACTGCATCTTGCACAGCGGCTGCGTGGTGGGAGCCGACGGCTTCGGCTTTGCACCCACTCCCAACGGATATGACAAGATTCCCCAAACAGGTATTGTGGTAATCGAGGATAATGTGGAGATTGGAGCAAACACCTGCGTGGACCGCGCAACAATGGGAACAACCATTGTACACAGCGGAGTGAAACTCGACAACCTTGTACAAATTGCCCACAACGACGAGATAGGTTCGCACACCGTTATGGCTGCTCAGGCAGGAGTTGCAGGCTCTGCAAAGATGGGCGAATGGTGCATCGTTGGCGGTCAGGCCGGTATATCGGGGCACTGCACCATAGGCGACCGCACGGTTGTAGGCTCGCAGAGCGGTACAATAGGCAGCAGAAAAGGTGGCGAGCAGTTGCTCGGTTCTCCTGCCATTGATGCAAAAGAGTATATTAAAATATCGGCATACATGCGTCGCCTCCCCGACCTTGACAAGAAGGTGAAGCAATTAATGAAAGAGATTGAAGAATTGAAAAAACAATAAAAAAATATTTGCCATGAACAAGCAAAAAACATTAAACGGAAGTTTCTCGCTATTTGGTAAAGGACTTCACACCGGATTGAGCCTCACGGTAACATTCAACCCTGCCCCCGAGAACTACGGATACAAAATACAACGTATAGACCTCCCGGGCGAGCCCATTATTGATGCTGTGGCAGAAAATGTTACTGAGACCACACGCGGCACTGTGCTCACAAAAGGCGAAGCACGAGTAAGCACGGTGGAGCATGCTATGGCAGCCCTCTTTGCTCTGGGAATCGACAACTGCCTGATGCAGGTGAACGGTCCCGAGTTCCCCATTCTCGACGGTAGCGCAAAATTCTATGTAGAAAACATCGAGCGCGTGGGTGTGAAAGAGCAGAATGCCGAGAAAGATGTCTTTGTGATAAAATCGAAAATTGAGATAAAAGACGAAAAGACCGGAAACTCCATCATTATTCTCCCCGACGAGAATTTCAGTCTTAACGTGCTTGTACACTACGACTCGGGCATTCTTTACAACCAGTATGCCACATTGGAGAACATGGAGGACTTCAAAGACGAGATTGCATCGAGCCGCACATTTGTGTTTGTACGCGAGCTTGAACCGCTGCTCAACCTTGGTCTCATAAAGGGTGGCGACCTGGATAACGCCATTGTAATTTATGAGAAGGAGATGCCGCAGGACAAATACGACCAAATTGCCGATGTGCTTGGTGTTCCCCACATGGACGCAAAGAAACTCGGTTACCTCAACCACAAGCCGCTTGTGTGGAACAACGAGCCTGCACGCCATAAGCTGCTCGATATTATCGGCGACCTTGCCCTCATTGGCAAGCCCCTGCAGGGACGCATCATAGCCACCTGCCCCGGGCACACTATTAATAATAAGTTCGCGCGCGCGATGCGCAAGGTTATTCGTGAACACCAGATACAGGCT
>CAYRFX010000056.1:0-14969 GCA_964423665.1 uncultured Bacteroidaceae bacterium
AGAATACATGCCTGTCACGCATGGGGTCACGGGTTCGAGTCCCGTACGCACCGCAGAAACCTTTCAGTTACACTGAGAGGTTTCTTTTTTCATCTACCCAACAAAAAACAAGGTTAAAGATAGATTTCTTCAACCAAAGCACTCTATGTAATAAACGAAATATTGCATAGAGTGCTTTTTACACCCATGAAGCCAGGCAACAAGGGCTTGGCTGCCGGGGATTTATCGAATTAATCAACCAATATCTTAGAAAATTATGAAGACAAGAATCTTTAACCTTATTATCATTGACGAGAGTGGCTCAATGCATAGCATTAAAAAGGCAGCCGTTGACAGTGTTAATGAAACTATCCAGTCTATTCGTGCAGCAGAGGAGCAGCATGAGGAGCAGGAGCACTTTGTGAGCCTTGTAACCTTCCACAACGATGTCAAAACCATCTATGAATGCGTGCCAGTGAAAGACGTGCAGGAGCTCACAGACGAGACTTACCGACCTAATTGCTGCACCGCATTGTATGATGCTATGGGCATATCGCTCAATGCCCTGCGCGCCAAGGTTGCCAAAGATGAGAAGGTGCTTGTTACCGTTGTTACCGATGGTTATGAAAATGCATCAAGGGAGTATAGCGGAAAAGCAGTCAAAGCCCTTGTAGATGAACTTAAAGGCGAGGGGTGGGTGTTTGCTTATATTGGCGCCAACCAAGATGTTGAAGCCGTGGCTACAACCATCTCTATCACCAACACAATGAATTTTGCGGCTACATCACAAGGCGTATCCTGCATGAGCAAGAAGGTTGCAAACAGCCGTTTGCGCTGGTTCAACAAAATCTCACAGGGGCTCTCATCTGCTGCAGAGGACAACAAAGACTTCTTCGACGAGGACAACGAGTAACCCGGCTGCAAGAAGAGACCTAGCACACAATTTAAGAGCAGCCTGCTTTTGTCTTCTGCATCGGAAATAATATCTTTACACCATCATTGAGGATATTACTATGAACAGATACAAAGAGATTGAGAGCGAGGAGGCGTTGCGCCCGCTCATTCAGCAAGGCGGCATAATAGAGCACTACGCATTCCAGAATATACAATTCGGGAACAATGCCATAGAGTGCAGGTTCAAGGATTGTATATTTTTCGGGTGCAGCATGCCCATTACTATGCGCAACAATCTCCCACCATGCTGCTGTGTGCTGCCTGCCCTGCCGGTCCCTTTCAACATGTTTCCCTCGCGGTTATACACAGCCGAGGAGCTGTATGCAGGGTACGACCATCGTAACCCACACACCTTTGAGCAATGTTACGACACGCGCATATACAAGCACTACATTGCACAAGGGAAACTTGCCGGTGACATTGCCGAGACGCTTGCCCGCTCGCTGCACGACCACTCTGTCAGCGATGCGTTGCACGACCTGCTTGCCCTGCACGACGAACGCCGTGTGGTAGCAGTCATGGGCGGGCATTCACTGCTGCGCACCGAGGAGACATACCGCAAAGTGGTGCATATAAGCAAACAACTCACCGAGCTTGGATACCTCGTCGTTACAGGCGGAGGCCCCGGAGCAATGGAGGCCGCGCATCTGGGTGCATGGCTCTCGGGCTACCCCACCGCAGCAATAGACGATGCTCTTGCCATGCTTGCCCACGCACCATCATACAAGGATAAGGAGTGGCTTGAAACAGCCTTTTCACTTATGGAGAAGATGCCACACAAAGGGGAATATTGCAGCATAGGTATCCCCACATGGTTCTATGGGCACGAACCTGCCACCCCGTTTGCCACTCACATTGCAAAATATTTTGAAAACAGCATAAGAGAAGACGTACTACTCACCATTGCCAAAGGCGGTATAATTTATTCACCGGGCAGTGCAGGTACCATGCAGGAAATATTCCAAGATGCCGCACAGAACCACTACCTCACATGCGGCTATGCCAGCCCCATGGTTTTTCTTGGCAGCAACTATTGGTGCAACGAACTTCCGGTATATCCGCTGTTGCAAGGATTACAAGGCAAGGGGTGTTACAAAAATCTTATGCTCACGCTCACCGACAGCGCAGATGAGGTGGTAGAGAGCATAATGAATTTTATCCATCGGCAGAAGAGCGAAAATTAATGGTTCAGAACTCTTGAACAAAGAGCAATATTCAAGAACCAAGAGACAAAAATTGTCATACATTTCTGTTTTTCACAAAATAGTACTATCTTTGCGGCAAAGTTGTGAAGACACTGCTGCACTCGCAGTGAAAAACATGGGGCATTAGCTCATCTGGCTAGAGCGTTTGACTGGCAGTCAAAAGGTGACGAGTTCGACTCTCGTATGCTCCACAGAATAAAGACGGTATAACAGCCGTCTTTATTTATTTTATACTCACCGCACTCCCACAATATTTACAGGTGGGAAACTTGCGCGCATACTTCTCTACACAAAAAGTGCAAACAATGCCACAATGCGGGCACACATAGATTTCTCTGCCCAAAAGCACACGGCACAACCAAAAAGCCCAAATGCTGCTACCGCATTTGCCGCAATGTGATTTACTCATATAAACAAATAGCATAAGGTTTCTTTTATAACAAAACCTTATGCTATTTGTTTACTCCATTGCAACTAAAATACCATTAGCTATCTTTCTGCCCTCATAGGATTGTTAAGAAAATCTTCATAAGCAAGCTTTACACCGGTCTCCAGCTCGGTTGTGTATCTCCAGCCAAGCGAAGCACTCTTGGAGACATCGAGCAACTTGCGCGGGGTGCCGTTGGGTTTTGTGGTATCCCACAATATCTCCCCCGTGAAACCCACAACCCGTGCCACAAGCTCGGTAAGCGCCTTTATTGTTATCTCTTTACCGGTACCGGCATTCACCGTTTCATTGCCACTGTAATTATTCATGAGAAAAAGGCACAGATTGGCAAGGTCATCTACATACAGAAACTCGCGCAGAGGGGTGCCATCGCCCCAACAGGTTACGGTGGGAGTCCCACTCTCTTTTGCTTCGTGAAAACGGCGAATGAGCGCGGGCAACACATGGCTGTGTGTGGGGTGATAATTATCGTTGGGACCGTAGAGGTTGGTGGGCATCACGCTTATATAGTCGGTACCATACTGGCGATTGAGATACTCGCAATATTTAAGTCCCGAGATTTTTGCAAGTGCATACGCCTCATTGGTGGGTTCCAACGACGATGTGAGCAGGCAGTTCTCTTTCATGGGTTGCGGTGCCAAGCGGGGATAGATGCACGACGAGCCCAAGAAAAGCAGTTTCTTGCAGCCGTTGCGCCACGCAGCATTTATCACATTCATCTCGAGCATCATATTCTCGTACATAAAATCGGCAAGAGCCGTGTGGTTGGCGATTATACCACCAACCTTTGCGGCTGCCAGAAACACATATTGAGGTTTTTCTGCTTCAAAGAAACGCTCCACCTGTTCTTGACGACAGAGGTCGAGCTCGGCGTGGGTGCGGGTGATAATGTTATTATATCCCTCGCGATGCAGCTCCCTCACAATGGCTGAACCCACCATTCCGCGGTGCCCTGCCACATATATTTTTGCATCTTTCTCCATTGTGCGTTATTTTGTTATTCCACGTTCAAGATACTCGGCAAGGTTGGTTTTTATATGCTCTTCGGCACGTTCCACAGCAACCTTTGCCATATCGGAATCCACCATTATCTTCACCAGCTCCTCAAATGTGGTTTTCTGCGGGTCCCAGCCCAGTTCTGTGCGGGCTTTTGTGGGGTCTCCCCAGAGGTTCACAACATCTGTGGGGCGGAAGAAATCGGGTGAAACCTCTATAAGAACTTTACCCGTAGCCTTGTCTATACCTTTTTCGTCGGCACCTTCACCCACAAACTCAAGTTCAATGCCCACATGCTTGAAGGCGTAGTAACAGAAGTCGCGCACCGAGTGCTGCACACCTGTAGCAATCACAAAATCCTCGGGCTTTTCGTTCTGCAACATCAACCACATACATTCTACATAATCCTTGGCATAGCCCCAGTCGCGCAACGAAGAGAGATTACCCAAATATAGCTTATCCTGCTTGCCCTGCGCAATGCGCGCTGCGGCAAGAGTTATCTTGCGTGTAACAAAAGTCTCGCCACGGCGTTCACTCTCATGGTTGAACAAAATACCCGAACAGCAGAACATTCCATAGGCTTCGCGATACTCCTTCACAATCCAATGACCATAAAGCTTGGCAACAGCATAGGGGCTGTATGGGTGGAAGGGAGTATTTTCGTTCTGCGGCACCTCTTCAACCTTGCCGTAAAGCTCAGATGTTGATGCCTGGTAAATGCGGCAACTGCTCGCAAGACCCGAAAGGCGCACAGCCTCCAAAATGCGCAACACACCTGTGGCATCAACATTTGCTGTAAACTCGGGGGCATCGAAACTAACCTGCACATGACTCTGTGCCGCAAGGTTATATATCTCATCGGGACGCACCTTGCCCACAACCTGCAATAGGCTCATAGAGTCTCCCAAATCGGCATAATGAAGATGGAAATGAGGGTTACCCTCCAAATGAGCTATACGCTCGCGGAAATCTACCGACGAACGGCGTATGGTACCATGGACATCATACCCCTTGCTCAAAAGGAACTCCGACAAGAACGAACCGTCTTGCCCTGTAATACCTGTTATAAGAGCCTTTTTCATGTTTTCTTTCATAATTAAATTGTTTAGTAATAAATATTATACAAATAACGTGTTTTTTTCCTTAATTCGTATAAAATAACGAAATAAAAAGAGATATCACACCATATATTATTCATTTATAGCAAAAAAACAGACAATAAAGCAGCAAGGCGTGGTTACAATCTGCCGATTATTTTTGTACCTTTGCTCGTCAGAAATATACTGTTCTCTCATAAGCAGAGCCACAATCCACACAATAAAAATTCATGATATACAAGCTCATTCCATTCTGGAACTATCTTTTCGATTAAAGAGAAGCGGTTGCTGAGAAGCAGTTGCAAAGAGCCTTGTACTCAACACCCCGAGCAGAAAAAACAGTATAAACATTGTAATTTATATATATGAGAAATCTTTATTTGCTCATAGCGACATTATACTTGTCGCTATGGACCGGTGATGCGCATGCCCAGCAGCGCACAATCACCATTGAAGAGCTATTCGAATTATGCGACAACAGCAACAAAAGCGTGGAGATATCGCGCATGAGAGCCGAAGCGGCAAACGAAGGCGTAAAGGTCGCCAAAAGTGCATTACTTCCCGAGGTTGAAACCTCATTGTCAGTGAGTTTTCTTGGCGACGGTTGCATAACCGACCGTAATTTCAGCAATTTCACAAACGCCGATATACCCCATTTTGGCAATAATTTTGCAATAAAAGCATCACAGGTGGTATATGCTGGAGGAGCCATCAGCGCCGGTATAAAACAGGCAAAAATAGGGAAAGAGATTGCCAACCGGGGCGTGGAACTTCAAAAACAGAACATGCGTTTCCTCATGCTTGGCAACTACCTGGAATTGTGCAAACTGAACAACAGAGCCCTTGTCCTGAAAAAAAACATTGAACAGAGCGAACTGCTTGTGGAGCATATAAAAGCGAAACACAAAGCCGGGACAGCCTTGCGCAACGATGTTACACGATACGAACTGAGGCTTGAACAACTGAGACTGAAACTACGGGAAACAGAAAACAACATGCGCAGAATAAACTACCACATGGTACAATCTCTGGGGCTGCCACAAGAAACCGTTATCACCCCCGACAACAATATCACAGAAGGTGCAGAAAGCAAGCTGTCATGGAGCGATTGGCAAAGTGAAACAGAAAGCAACAACCCACACCTGCAGATAGCCGATCTCAAAATCTCCCAACAGCAACAGAAAGAGCGTGCAGTGAAAGCCGAGCGACTGCCACAAGTAGCCATTGTTGCCGCCAACCACTTTGACGGCCCCATAACCATTGAAGTGCCCACAATAAACAAAAATTTCAACTATTGGTATGTGGGAATAGGCATAAAATACAACCTGTCGGCATTATGGAAATCCAACAGAAAAAGCCGAATAGAACGTATTGGCACAAGAAGTGCAAGGGAGAGCGCCGCTCTTGCCCGCGAAGAGACCAACATTGCATTGAACAGTGCATATATTGCATTAGAAAATGCATACGAGGAGCTGCATACACAGGAAAAGAGCGTGGAACTTGCCACACAAAACTACGATGTGGTAAATAACAGATATATTAACAATCTTGCACTTGTAACAGAGATGATTGACGCAAGCAACGCCCTGCTCGACACGCAGTTACAACTCGTAAATGCGCGCATAAACATTATCTATAACATATATAACCTGCAACGCATTGCAGGAATCATATAACGCACTAAAAAATGAATGACCATGGAAAATAAAGAGACACCGAAAAGAAAAATAAACATAATAAATATTCTAACATTTCTGACACTGATTATAGGACTCGGGTGGATAGCTTCTGAATTTATTCACATAGGGGTGGAATATACCAACAATGCACAGGTGCGACAACACATAACACCGCTCAACTCGCGGGTACAGGGATTCGTAAAAGAGGTTCGCTTTAATGAGTTCCAGCCGGTAAAGAAGGGCGACACGCTTGTGATTATAGAAGATATTGAATACCGATTGAGAGTGGCACAAGCCGAAGCCGACCTGCAAAAGGCATTGCAGAACCGTGATGCAGCAGGTACAAGCGCAAGCACAGCACGCAATAACATAAGTGTATCGGACGCATCGTTGGAGGAGGTGAAGATACTTCTTGAGAATGCGCAGAAAGAGCATGCACGACACGAAAAACTGCTTGCGAGCGGTGCCATCACAGAACAGCAGTATGACGGAGTGAGAACACAATATGAGGCAATGCAGGCAAAATATAACACACTGCTGAAACAGCGCAAAAGCACATCTCTCATAAGCGATGAACTTGCAACAAGGCACACCCTGCAAGATGCTTTTGTCAAACTTGCCGAAACAGCCTTGGAACTTGCGCGTATAAACCTTTCATATACTGTAATTACAGCACCTGCCGATGGTGTTATGGGACGCAAGACCATACAGGAAGGACAGCTCATACAGCCCGGACAAGCGGTTGCCAATATTGTTGAGAGTGGCGACAAATGGATTATTGCCAACTACAAAGAGACACAAACAACAGATATACAAGAAGGGCAAAAGGTGAAAATAACCGTTGATGCAGTGCCGGGTGTTATATATAAGGGTGTAGTGCGTTCAATATCCTACGCAACAGGAGCATCATACTCGCTTGTGCCCACCGACAACTCTGCCGGTAATTTTGTAAAAGTGGAACAGCGTATTCCGGTGCGCATAGAATTTACCAACGAGAATAGCGCAGAAGAGCTTGCACGCCTGCGCAGCGGCATGAATGCAGAATGCAAAATAATACACTGATGGCTGATAATTGGAAACAAAAACCTTTCTGCATACCCACATTCAAAGAGTTTGTGCCCCACAGAGTCAGATTCTGCACGCTTATAATATTTGCCTGCTGTTTCCAACTGTCGGGCGGTGTATATCTTGCAGGGCTCAACCAGATGATGGGTGGTAAAACTCTCATGCAGGAGGATATAATGATGGCGGCATACACCTCATTCATAGGGCTCACAATAACATTCCCTTTGTTGTTCCGCGTGAAATTCAGGTTCAAATCGCGCAACATCATAATGACTGCTGCAACAATCATAGCTGTGGCAAATATCATCATTATGACAAGCAACAACCTGTTTGTTATTGTTGTAGCAAGCTTTGTTGTGGGCATGTGCCGTCTTTTCGGCACATTTGAGTGCATGTCCACGCTGCAAGGGAAACTCGCCCCCAATCACGACCAAACAATATTCTTTTGTGTGCTCTTTTGCATAATATTGAGCGCCATACAGCTCTCGGGGCTTGCAACCACATATATCGATTTTTATTACAACTGGGAATATATGCACCTGTTCGTAACATTCATAATGCTTGCTGTTGCACTTGCCGCCTTTGTGATGATGAAAAATATAAGGCTCACAGACAAACTACCACTTTACGGAATAGACTTCACAGGATTCGTATTGTGGAGTGTGTTTCTTCTATCAACCTCATACACACTGCTCTATGGCAAACACTATGAGTGGTTCGGCAGTGTAAACATTCGCGTGGGAGCAGTTACCTCCATAGTCTCTTTCCTGCTCGCACTACGGCAGATGCTCACAGCAGAACAACCCTATTTTAATCCCGATATTTTCAAATACAGGAAGATGAGAATAGGACTGCTGCTCACTATGTGTATGATACTGCTGCTGGCTACCCCAAGTACGGTTGAAGGCGCGCTCACAGGTGCCATTCTGCACTATCAAAATATAAGTGCAATATCACTTAATTTTATTGTGCTGATAGGTGGAATAACAGGTTCTCTTGTTGCATTCTACACGCTTGTAGTGCGCCGCATGTTCTATAAGTGGATTATATTTGGCGGATTTGCATGCCTTGTTGCCTATCAGGGAATATTATACTTCTTGATAGACAGGCACACAAGCCTCGAAATGCTTTATCTTCCCTGCTTTTTACGCGGGGTGGGATATACCATGCTATACGTTACACTCACGTTATATTCAATAAAAGACATACCATTCAAGTATTTCCTGCAACCGGTGGGTATTCTTGGGTTTGTGAGAACAGGGATAGGCACGGTAGCGGCAGCCGCGCTTGTGAGCAATATGATAAATTTCCTCACAAAAGAGAACTACACCAATCTGTGTGCCGGCGCCGATGCCTTGAACAGCATTGCTGCCGGCATGGAGGATGGTGCACTTTATGGCGAGGTTATGCAACAGGCACTTATGGTGAGCCTGAAACAGATTTTAGGGTGGTTCACAATGGGCGGAATAGCTATATTGCTCATTATCCCGGGGCTCAGATACATTAAACCGGTGATGCGCAGCATGCCCAGCATGAGAAGCTATCGCAAGATTGTGCAAAAGATATACGGCCTTAAAAAGATAGATACCGCAGACAGCGGGTTTCACATGTGATAAAAGGCAGCACGCTGCAACTTGCGTGCTGCCTCTGCTACAACACCCACCTCAAGAACACGGCGATAATTATTAATAAAAGTAAAAAAACAACACCCCGCCGTTGTCCTTTTGTAAAATAAAAATAAAAACCCATATTTATTTTGTTTTAGTCGGTTGTACGATTGTTTGTTATATTAACTTTGTAACAGAAAACAGGCTGCACACGGCAAGCAGCCTGCTAATATAGCAAATTTACCTATTACTTTTATGCTGATTGAACGAATAGATAAAATTCTGAAGAGATACCCGCTGTCAATAATCATATTGGCAGCAATAATATACCTATCCTTTTTCAAGCCGCCCAAAACCGCGCTGAGCGAGATTCAGAATATTGACAAAGTTGCCCATCTCTTTATGTATGGCGGCTTCTGTGTGATTCTATGGTTCGAGTATTTTCTCTCACACCTGCGCATGAACGTGAAAAATATATTTTGGGGTGCCATCATAGGTCCCATTCTTTTCAGCGGAGCAATAGAACTGCTGCAAGAACTGCTCACACGATACCGAGGCGGCGATTGGATTGATGTTCTTTTTAACTCGCTGGGGGTTATTTGTGCAGCTCTTTTCAGCATCTACGTTACAAAGCCACTGATGATAAAATATAAACTCTGGCACAAGAACGAGATATAAAACTTTATTTCCCCCAGAATTTGTAAGGGCAGCGCGACAGATGACCATTATAATATTTTGCCTGCCCAGTAACCTCCTCGCCCAAGAATGAAGGGCGTTCAAAAGCCTCTGACAGGCTGCCAAGCTCCACCTCGGCAACCACAAGACCTTCGTTATCGCCGTAAAACTCATCAACCTCAAAAGTGTGTGCACCACACTTCACAAGGTAGCGGCACTTATCTATTATGCCACCATGGCACAGCTTCATAAGCTCCCACGCTTCGGAAACAGGAATCTCTCGCTCCCACTCGTAACGGCTCAAGCCACCATCTAACGAGGGACCTTTTATTGTGAGGAAACCCTTGTCGCCACGCACACGCACACGCGCCGAGTTACCACTCTGGCGGCAGATGTAGCCCTGCGCTATGCGGTCGCAGGCAAACGCCTGCAGCTTATAACTGTCATCGACAACAAGAAATTTACGCTCTATCTCAACAGCCATTGGTTACTCGCCCTCCTCGGCAAACTCCATAAGGTACGATTTTATGAAACCATCTATTTTACCATCCATGACACCGCCCACATCGGAGGTCTGATAGTTGGTACGATGGTCCTTAACACGACGATCGTCAAACACATAGGAGCGTATTTGCGAGCCCCACTCAATCTTTTTCTTGCCCGCCTCAATCTTGTCCTTTTCGCGCTGGCGACGTTTCAACTCCTTATCATAGAGCATAGAACGAAGCAGAGCTAATGCCTTCTCCTTGTTTTTGGGCTGGTCGCGGGTTTCGGTATTTTCAATGAGAATCTCCTCTTGCTCGCCCGTATCGGGGTCGGTAAACATATAGCGCAGACGCACACCCGACTCCACCTTGTTCACATTCTGTCCACCGGCACCACCACTGCGGAAGGTATCCCACGATATTTTTGCGGTTTCTATGACAACTTCTATACTATCATCGACCAACGGGGTAACAAACACAGATGCAAAAGAGGTCATGCGCTTGCCCTGTGCATTGTAAGGCGACACGCGCACCAAACGGTGAACACCATTCTCGCCTTTGAGATAACCATAGGCAAAGGGACCGTCAATCTGTATTGTGGCGGTTTTGATACCGGCCTCATCACCCTCTTGCAGGTTTATTGTAGAGGCTTTGTATTTGTTAGCCTCGGCCCAACGCAGATACATACGCATGAGCATAGAAGCCCAATCCTGGCTCTCGGTGCCGCCTGCACCGGAATTTATCTTGAGCACGCAACTCATGCCATCGGCCTCGCCACGGAGCATATTTTTCAACTCCAACTCCTCTATGGCGGTAAGAGCACGGGCATAAGCATCATCAACCTCAGCCTCGGTAACCATCTCGTCACGGAAGAATTCCATTGCAATCTCCACCTCCTCGGTGCGGTTATTCACCTCTTTGTAACCCTCAATCCATGCTTGCAGGCTCTTCACCTTTTTCATCTGAGCCTCTGCTTCCTTGGCATTATCCCAGAAACCCGGGGCTTGTGTGCGCAACTGCTCCTCCTCCACCTGAATAATCTTTTCATCGATAGAGAGGTACTGTTTAAGAGCTGCTGTGCGCTCTTTAATATCCTTTAATTGGTCTGCTGTTATCATCTGTTATCTCGTTAATTGGCGCGAAGATACGAAAAACTGGTGAGAAACGAAAAAAAACAGATATACAAAGCCTGTTTTAATGCACAATGAGGATAACAATGAGGATAACCTGTTTTATATCTTGGTTATCCTCATTGCTATAAAAGTGATGTTTATTTATCAGAGTTCAAGTTCTGTAAACGGGAGATCCCAAGTCTCGGCAACCTTTTTATATACCACTTTGCCCTCTACCACATTCAAGCCTTTACGCAACTCCTCGCAATCGGCACAAGCCTTGCGCCAACCTTTATCTGCAAGCTGCAAAGCATAAGGCAATGTTGAGTTTGTCAGTGCCAAGGTAGAAGTATAAGGCACTGCACCGGGGATATTGGCAACGCAATAATGCAGTATCCCATCGACATAATATGTGGGCTCCTCGTGCGATGTTGCGTGTGATGTTTCAAAACAGCCGCCTTGGTCTATGGCAACATCTACAAGCACACTGCCGGGCTCCATGGCTGCAAGCATATCGCGTGTAACCAATTTAGGAGCCTTTGCACCGGGGATAAGCACCGAACCGATAACAAGGTCGGCAGTTTTAAGCTCCTCGCGTATATTATATTCCGATGACATAAGAGTCTTTACATTGCCGGGCATAACATCGGCAAGATAAGAGAGACGGGGTATCGATATATCACATATTGTTACATCGGCACCCATACCTGCGGCCGTGCGGGCTGCTGCGGTACCCACCACGCCTGCACCTATAACAAACACCTTGGCAGGTTTCACGCCCGGCACACCACCGAGGAGTTTTCCTTTACCGCCACGAGGACGCTCAAGGAAATAACAACCCTCCTGAATAGCCATGCGACCTGCAACCTCGGACATGGGAACAAGCAACGGCAATGAACGATCCTTGCGCTCCACAGTCTCATAAGCACAGCAAACCGCCCCACTATCAATCATCGCTTTTGTGAGAGATTCGCTAGATGCAAAATGGAAATATGTAAACAGCAGTTGCCCGTTACGCACAAGCTTATACTCGCTCTCAATGGGCTCTTTTACCTTTACAATCATTTCGGCAATAGCATAGACGTCTTCGATGGCTGGCAACACTTTTGCCCCTGCTGCAATGTATGCATCGTCGCTGAAACCGCTATTCACTCCGGCAGTAGCCTGAACATACACAGTGTGACCGTGTTTTACCATCTCCTGCACGCCCGACGGCGTCATTCCCACACGATTTTCGTTATTCTTTATCTCTTTTGGTACACCTATAATCATATGTCATTAAATTTTAGTTCTACATTTGAGCGGACGAAAGTATAAAATATTTGAAAAAAAAGAAAAAAATATCACCTGTTTTTTACTATTTGATACAAAATTGACAGAAATATAATACACAATTCTGCTTTTTTGTCCATTTTATACAGAAATAAAACACTTTAATCATAGCGTGCCACACCTTACAAAACAAAAAACAGCATATATGTATATTGAATTATTGCAGCAAACGGAATAATCTTGTAAATTTGCCAACAGAAAAATCCAGCACCTATGAAGATTAGCGATAAAAATATTAAACAAGCCGTGGAGCTGCTGAAACTGCTCATCAGCACCCCATCGGTGAGCCGCGACGAGAGCGTGGCTGCCGATAAATTGCAGATGTTTATCGAACGCAGCACACCGGTTATGATTGATATTCATCGCCACCTGAACAATATATGGTGCATTGCCCCGGGGTACGATGCATCGCGCCCCACTCTGCTGCTCGATGCACACATCGACACGGTGAAACCAGTTGCGGGGTGGAGCAAGCACCCACATACAGCCATTGTAGAAGGTGATATTATTACCGGGCTCGGCAGCAACGATGATGGCGGCTCGCTGGTAACAATGCTCCAGCTTTTTTATCTTATATGCAAAAAACCGCAACAATATAATACGATATTCCTTGCGTCGGCAGAGGAAGAGGTGAGCGGGAAAAACGGAATCGAAGCTGTTATTCCGCAACTACCGCCTATTACCTGCGCCATAGTGGGAGAGCCCACAGGCATGCAGCCCGCCATTGCCGAAAAGGGATTGATGGTGCTCGACTGTGTTGCTCATGGTGTTTCGGGGCACGCAGCACGCAACGTGGGCGTTAATGCCATTTACAAAGCGATGCAGGATATTGAGTGGTTCCGCACCTATAAATTTCCAAAATCATCGAACCTTTTGGGCGATGTGAAGATGAGTGTAACCCAGATAAATGCAGGCACACAGCACAATGTGATACCCTGCGAATGCAGCTTTGTGGTAGATGTGCGCAGCAACGAGTGTTATTCCAACAAAGAACTGCTGGATATAATAGCCAAGAGCGTGGAGTGTGATGTAAATGCACGCTCCACAAGGCTCAATTCATCGTCTATAAGCATGGAACACCCATTGGTGAAACGTGCCGTTCAATTAGGAAAAACCCCGTTTGGTTCCCCCACTCTCTCGAACCAGGCACTACTCGATGTGCCCACTCTGAAGATGGGACCCGGCGAATCGACACGCTCACACACTGCCGACGAGTTTATAAAGATTAGCGAGATATGTGAAGGGTTAGATATCTTCACACAAATACTCGATGGGTTGAAACTATAAGTAGAAATCAAACAGTAATACCGTGGCTCGGCAACATTGCAAGAGCCCTATTCTCGGCAGCCTCCATAATCTCACGTTCCCCGGGACCTTTATCATCGATGCCGCACAGGTGCAGAATACCGTGTATTATTACACGATGCAGCTCCTGCTCGTATGTGGCACCCACAAGCTCGCTATTACTTTTAACGGTGTCGAGCGAAATGAACAGGTCGCTGCTGATGATATTGCCCTCGCAATAGTTAAATGTGATAATATCGGTGTAATAGTCGTGTTGCAGATATTCACGGTTCACTTCCAATATTTTATCATCGTTGCAAAAGATGTAGGCAATCTCGCCCACTTTTCTATCGTATGTGGCTGCAACAGCCTTTACCCACGCACTCACAGCGCGACGCTTAATTGCGGGCATCTTAACGCCCTCGGTCTGATAACTTATCATATTTTAGAATTTAATTACCAAAGAATATGTAACCAACCACCATCGCTGCTATGATGCCGGCAGCATCTGCCATGAGACCGCACGCCACAGCATGGCGGGTTTTTCTTATTCCCACACTGCCAAAATAGACAGCAAGGATATAAAATGTTGTATCGGTGGCACCCTGAAAGAGACAAGCCAGGCGGCCGGCAAAAGAGTCGGCACCATAAGTGGTCATTGCATCAATCATCATACCTCGTGCACCACTGCCACTGAGCGGTTTCATTATGGCAGTGGGCAAGGCACCCACAAAATCGGTACCGAAGCCTGCCTTGTCGGCACACCATGCAATACCGCCCATTATAACGTCCATACCACCCGATGCACGGAACACACCCACTGCAACCAATATTGCCACAAGATAAGGTATTATGCGCACTGCAGTGGAAAAACCATCTTTTGCGCCCTCTATAAATGCATCATACACATTTATCTTTGCACGCACACCGGCAAGTATGAATATTATTATCACGGAAAAGAGTATAATATTGGCAAGCGAGGTGGAGACAACCTCTATCTGCACCTGCGACAACTGCATCATACCCCAAGTGCCAAACGCCACAAACAGGC
>CAYRFX010000057.1:0-14787 GCA_964423665.1 uncultured Bacteroidaceae bacterium
CAGGGGTGCGTTTTGCGGGGTTTGCTCCATCTACGGTAATTTCTCCCTCCTTGCTCCTCTCAATACCGCAAATAAGTTTCATCATTGTTGTTTTTCCTGCACCGTTAGGGCCTAAAAGACCATATATCTTTCCTTTCTCATATCGAGTGCTTGTCTCTTTGAGCACCTCTTTCTTGCCGTAGGCGAATGTTAAATTTTGAATTTGTATCATAGTGTATTAGTTTATTAGTACACCGCAAAGATATGTGCTTTATTTTATATGGCAAAATTTTTGGCAGATATTTTTCAGTGAAAAAATAATGGGGCTGTGTCAAAATGCAATATTTGGCATAGCCTCATTAGGTGGTTTGTTAATTATGACACGCCGCCAAAATTGGAGCGATTGTATATAATAATAAGAGCGCGCGTTATTTATCATATTCCACTTTCCATACGTTTTGCATGTTTTTTAGAATAACCTTCTGGCGTTTAAGCATATAGCTCGATGGTTTTTTGGAACTGAAACGGCGGGGATTGGGCAATGTGGCGGCTATTAGCGCGCACTGCTTGCGCGTGAGTTTGGCAGGTGTTGTCTTGAAGTGGAACTTTGCCACTGCTGCTGCACCATATATGCCGTCGCCCATCTCTATGCAGTTGAGATATACCTCCATTATACGCTTTTTGCCCCATATCAATTCTATGAGCACGGTAAAATATGCTTCAAGTCCCTTGCGCAGCCACGACCGCCCGTTCCACAGAAAAACATTCTTTGCTGTCTGTTGGCTGATGGTGCTTGCCCCGCGCAGTTTTTTACCTTTTTCTGCCTCCTTGCGGGCAATTTTTATCTGCTCGAAATCGAACCCGTTGTGGCTGGTAAAGAGATTATCTTCCGATGCTACCACGGCGAGTGCAAGGTCTGGGGTAATCTTTTCTATCGGTGTCCACTCATAGTGCATGGGAGCATCTTCGCTCCAATAGCGAGAGAGCATAAGCGGGGTGGCGGGTGGTGGCACGAACTTGTATAAAACAACTATTGCAATGCTTGCGATTATAAGTGCAAGCATTGCAATAAGTATTATTTTAAGTACCCGTTTCACCTACTTTATGCTTTTTGCAGTGTGTGAGAGGTAACGGCTCACGTCGATATATACACGGCGCGACTGGAATTTCTCTGTGGGCTCAATGCTTATGATGTTGCACAGGGTTTGCGTGTCGAGGTGGCGCGATACAACCTTCTCTACATCTAATTTGCCATAGAGAATGTGGTCCTGGTCATCGGGGCATATTACGCGGAAAGGGGTGTTGCTGCTCTTGCCGTCGCCGATGGTGGTAATCATATCGAGTATTCCAAGGTATTTCTTGAGGTATGAGTTTGTCTCATCTTCGGGCTTTATAAGTTCCTCGGCTGCACGCCATGCATAGAAGAGGGCGTTAAGGCTCACGGGGTTATACTCGAGAATCTTTTTTGCAGTCTCATACTGTTCCATCAGCTTTCCCTCGGCTGCATAGCTCTTGAGTGCTTCCTCGTTCTTGTCGTTGCCACCGTTGTATGTGGGGAGGAACGACTGTCCGTAATAGATGAGCGCATAGTCATCAATGCGTATAAGAGGGTCGCTGTTAAGATACACATTAAGAATATCGTTGTAATACTCTTTCTCGTTTTCTACAATATCCTTGATGGTCTTGTAGTCGAGCTGCGATTGCGCATTTGCAAATAGAGTGGCAACCAACAGTGCTGCCAATGTTACAATCTTTTTCATTTTATTTGTCAATTTTTATTATTACTCCGCTGTTCGCAGGAACGGTTACGGATATCTTTTCTGCCGAATTGAGCGTGATGCTCATCTTCTCTCCCGTGAGCAGCTCTGTGGCTTTTGTCTTCTTATTGCTGCTCGACAGTCCAAAATATGCGTATGCCTCCTCGGGGATAGTAACCTCGCACTCGCGTGTTGCATCGCTGAAGTTGGTTACAATGAGCAGCAACTCATTTTCGCTGCCGCGGAGGAACGAATATATGTGGTTGCTGTTGTATGTCTCGCAGTAAGGGTTGGCATACTGTAAATCGTAAAACTCACCATTCTGCAGTGCCTCGCTGCTGTTGCAAAGTTTCAACAGCTTTGCATAGAATGCCTGCAACTCTTTCTCCTCGGGGGTGAGCAGGGTGGTGTCGTAGTTGCCCTCGCCCTTCCAACGGCGCAAAGTATCCACGCTCCAATAATCGAATATCGTTGTGCGCCCATCAACACCGCTGTAACCCTCCTTGTCCATGCCTCGCTCGCCGAGTTCTTGCCCGGCGTATAGCATGAAGGGTTGCTTGCCAATGGCTACCGATACTATCAATGCTGCAAGCGCGCGTTCTGCTCTTGTTGCAAAGAAGTCCGATGCAATGCGTTGCTCATCGTGGTTCTCCAGGAATGTGAGCATGTTACCGCGTATGTCTGCAGTCTGTTGCAGGGCGTATGTTATGTTGCTTGCCGATGTTTGTCCGCTCATTACCGATTTCAGCGTGTCGTATAATCCCACTTTGTCGTATAAATAATCAAAACAACCATTTTTTATAAATGTTCGGTAGATGTGTGGCTGATATATCTCGCCTATGAAAATCATATCAGGGTACTCTGCCTTTATTTTGGGTAGTGCCCACTGCCAGAATTCAACAGGTGTCATCTCAATCATGTCGCAACGGAAACCATCAACCCCCTGCTTTGCCCAATATTGCAGAATCTTAAGCATCTTCACCCAGGTGTTGGGCACGGGCGAGAATTGTCTGTAGCCACCGCGATAATCAATGCCATAGTTCAGTTTCACGGTGTCGTACCAATCGTTACGCGAGGGGCTGCCGAAGCAGTCGTTGCCGGTTGCGCGCAAGGGGCTCTCGTTGTAAGGCTCGGGGGCGCAATCCTGTGCGTCGATGTTGCAGCCATACGACTGCTCGCCTAAATAATAGAAATTGTTGTGCCCCACAAAGAATGCACCTTTATCGTCGTGCTCGCCAAAATCAAAAGTGCCGGCAGGGCGGTTGTCGCTCTTGTAGTGGCGTGCCACATGGTTGGGGATAAAGTCCATTATCACCTTCATGCCGGCTTTGTGTGTGCGGGCAACAAGGTCGCGGAACTCGTCACGGCGTTTCTCCACGTTCACAGCGAGGTCGGGGTCGCAGTCGTAGTAGTCTTTGATGGCATAGGGCGAGCCTGCCTCTCCCTTCACGGTGGCGGGATGGGTGTTCTCAATGCCATACTTGCTGTAATCGGTGCGGGTGGTGTGTTCTATGATACCGGTGTACCACACATGGGTAACCCCGAGCTCGCGTATCGCGCGCAGGGCTTTGGCGGTTATATCGTTAAACTTTCCGCAACCGTTTTGTTCTATTGTGCCGCCCGCAACGCAGCTTGCGTTGCTGTTGCCAAAGAGGCGAGGCAGTAATTGATATACTATTATGCGTGACATAGTTCTATGTTTTCGGCACCTGTGACAGGTGTAATTTTCTTAATCATTCCTTGCAGAACTGCTCCTGGACCACATTCGGTGAAGGTGGTTGCTCCATCGGCAATCATCTGTTGCACCGACGCTGTCCAGCGCACGGGCGATGTGAGTTGTGCAATGAGGTTATGTTTAATCTCTTCGGGCGAGGTGTGTGGCTTTGCATCTACATTCTGATATACGGGGCACTTGGGTGCATTGAATGTGGTAGCTATTATGGCAGCCTCCAACTCCTCTTGTGCCGGTTGCATGAAAGGGGAGTGGAATGCACCGCTCACCGCGAGTGGCAATGCACGTTTCGCTCCGGCAGCCTTCATTGCCTCGCAAGCCTTTTCAATACCCTCGGCATCGCCCGAAATTACAATCTGCCCGGGGCAGTTGTAATTTGCGGCAACCACCGTGTAACCATTTGCACTCACCTCTTTGCAGATGCTTTCTACCTGCTCATCGGCAAGACCGAGGATTGCTGCCATTGTGGATTTTTGCATTTCGCACGCCTTTTGCATGGCAAGTGCGCGTTTATATACAAGTTTAAGACCATCTTCAAAGGTGAGTGCTCCTGCGGCGGTGAGTGCCGAGAACTCTCCAAGCGAGTGTCCTGCTACCATCTCGGGCGCAAATTCGTCGCCCATGGCAAGTGCCGAAACAACCGAGTGAATGAACACTGCGGGTTGTGTAACCTTTGTCTGTTTCAGCTCTTCATCGCTTCCTTCAAACATTATGTCTGTTATTCTGAATCCTAAAATTTCGTTTGCTTTTTCAAAAAGTTCCTTTGCCAGCGGGTTACTATCGTACAGCTCTTTTCCCATTCCTGTAAATTGAGCTCCCTGCCCGGGAAATACAAATGCTTTCATATTATAAAATATTCTTTTCGTGTTTATATACTGCGAGTGCAGTCGATTTTTCGCAATAATAGATTGCAAAGATACTAATAATATATATAATAGCGGGCTCTTTTTAGCAATTTTTAGCAATTTACGCCTTTCTCTCCCCATTTATTGGTGTTTTCAATAGCTGCAATAGAAAAAAATGAACAAAATAGATGGAGAAAGAATAAAAAGTGTATTATTTTTGCAATAATTTGCGAAAATACTTCGTGGATTTTAGGGGAAATTTATTAACTAATCAAAATATCTAATTTATGTTTAAAAGTTTTCAGGGATTCAATATCTTGGAAAAAATCCAGAAAGATAAATCCCATAAAAGAGAAAGAAAGTTGCCGTTGGCAACCCTTAAACTCATTCTCATTGTTGCTGTAACCATGGTTGTGGCGTTGTTGCCCACAGAAACTTTTCATCAGATTGGGCTCGAGGGCTTGACTGTTGTTCACCAGCGCATTATCTCTTTGTTTGTGTTTGCTGCACTTATGTGGCTCACAGAGACAATGCCCTCATGGGTAACTTCAATGATTGTTGTAACCGTGATGCTGTTCACTGTTTCGACGAGTGCATTCAGTTTCTTGCGCCCCGAGGGTGATGCAGGTCTTGTTCCTTTCAAGAGTATTTTCGCTTGTTTCTCAAACCCCACCATCATGCTGTTTATCGGTGGATTTGTTCTTGCGATTGGTCTTACAAAGGTGAAGCTCGATGTTGCTCTTGCCCGTGTGCTGTTGAAACCCTTTGGTACAAAGTCTGAGACTGTGCTGTTTGGTTTTCTAATGGTAACAGCTATTTTCTCGGCTTTTGTGAGCAACACTGCAACCGCAGCCATGATGCTTGCCTTCCTCACACCTGTGTTGCGCTCATTGCCAGCCGATGGTAAAGGTCGCATTGCTCTTGCGCTTGCAATTCCCGTGGGTGCCAACCTTGGCGGTATGATGACACCCATCGGTACCCCTCCCAACATGATTGCACTCGATTATCTTGCATCGCAGGGTATGGGCATCAGCTTTGTTGATTGGACAATAAAGATGGCTCCCTTTGTTATTGTGCTCATCGTGCTTTCTTGGTTGCTGTTGTGCTTCCTCTTCCCATTCAAACAGAAGAATATCAAGATTGAGATTGAGGGCGAGATAAACTGGAACTACCAGACCTGGTCGGTGGTTATTGCGTTTGCCCTCACAATATTTATGTGGATGTTCGGTACAGATTTGTGGGGCATCGATACAAATGTTGTAGCAATGATTCCTATTGCAATATTCTGTGCAACCGGTGTTCTCACACGCCGCGACCTTGAAGAAATCAACTGGAGCGTGTTGTGGATGGTTGCCGGTGGTTTTGCTCTTGGTGTTGCGCTCAACTATGGTGGCGAGGGCTCTTTGAGCAGCCTCATTGTACGTTCAGTTCCTTTCGACAACTTCTCACCCATTATGGTTATGATTCTTGCAGGTCTCATCTGCTTTGCATTCTCAAACTTCATCTCTCACTCTGCGGCTACCTCTCTGTTGGTTCCCGTGCTTGGTGTGGTTGCAAGCGGCTTGGGTACAGCACTCGATGGTGTTGGTGGTCCTCAAGCAATGTTGGTTGGTATCGCCATTGCATCTTCGGTGTCAATGATTCTTCCCATCAGTACTCCTCCCAATGCTATCGCTCACTCAACCGGCTTCATAGAGCAGAAGGATATGATGAAGGTGGGTATTGCCATCGGTATTATGGGACTTGTTCTTGGATATGCAATGCTTATATTTATTGGATTCTAAGAAACTGTTTGAATTTCTAAAAAGAACAGGATTTATTCCTAAATAGCAGTTCCGGCTCACAAATGGTTAAAATTTCAAAGAACTTAACCATTTTGTGAGCCGGATTTCTTATCTTCGCATCTGTCAATAGGAATACAATGGAATTACGACAACTCAAATATTTTGTGAAGACTGCCGAGTATCTTAATTTCTCGGAAGCGGCAAAGCATCTGTATATTACGCAGAGCACTTTGTCGCAGCAGATTAAACAGCTGGAATATGAGCTGGGCTTTACACTCTTTCTGCGCAACAGCAGGCACATATCCCTCACCGAGGCAGGCGAGGAGTTCTTGCCGTTTGCGCAGCGCACAATACTGGATGCCGAGGACGGCGTGCAGCGCCTTTATGACCTGCAACATGTGAAGGCGGGTACATTGCGCGTGGGGGTAACGTACAGCCTCAGCACAGTGCTCACCGAGGGGCTCACGAAATTCATGCACGAATATCCCGGTATCAAATTGGAGATATGTTACAAAACCATGGCTGAACTCCTCGATTTATTGCGGGGGCGCAAGCTCGATTTTGTGTTGTCGTACAAACCGCTTGTAGATTCTCCCGAGATTGAATCCATGCCGCTTTTCGATAACACTCTTGCAGTGGTGGTGGATAATGAACACCCCCTCGCAAAGCGTTCCAATGTGGCGTTACACGAGTTGCAGAAATATAATTTGGTGCTTCCATCTGTGGGTTTGCAGGCTCGCAGTATGTTCGACAAATTAATGGAAGGGAAAGATTTTTCACTCTCATCGAAGCTGGAACTTAACGAAACGAATATTCTGTTGCAGGTAGTGGCAACGGGCAGCTATGCCACAATACTCTCCTCCTCGGCAGTCTTTGGCAACACTCGTTTCAAGGCGGTTCATATCGATGAACCAGGCAACGTGATGCAAGCGTCGCTTATGAGCCTGCGCGGTGCATACCAAAAGGCGTCGGCAAGGGAGTTTATAAAAATTCTGCTCTCTACCGATGCTGTGAAGCGTCGTTTGATGAATTGTTTTTAATGAATTTATAATATATATATTGATTATGGTTGAAAAGTACAGTGCTGTAAAGCGAATACCGAGCTTTGATGTAGATTCTTCATCTACAATGAAAGCTACATCTTTCTTGAATTATGCGCAAGAGGCTGCGAATATTCATGCCGATTATTTGGGCGTGGGTTACGATTCCATGCACGTTACACGCAAAGCATGGGTGCTTGCAAGAATGCAGGTTCTGTTCCATCGTTTGCCCAAATGGAGAGAGAATGTGAATATGCAATCATGGCACAAAGGAGCTGTGGGCTTTCAATATTTGCGTGATTTTGAAATGTTCGATAAAGAGGGTAACGAGAAACTTATCTCGGCAACCACATCGTGGCTTGTAATAGATATCGATACCCGCCGATTGGCAAAATATTCCGAGCTTGCCGAGGACGAGGGCAGGTGTATTGCCGATAATGCCATAGCCGAGCCTGCTCCCAAGATTACAATGCCTCGCGGTGTTGAAGCCCTGCATGTGATGAGCCACGAGGTCAATTATTCCGACCTCGATATGATTGGTCATGTAAATAATGTGAAATATACCGAGTGGGCGATGAATGCTGTTGAGCTCGATATTACCACCTCGCGTCCTTTGAAAGAGCTTGTCATAAACTTTAACAATGAGGTGAAGGCGGGTGATACGGTGGAAATATATCGCCACAGCGAAACTGCCGAAGACGGCTCGCTTGTATATTACATTGAGGGCAAGGTTGCCGATAAATCTTCTTTTGTGGAGAAATTGGTGTTCTAAGCCTCTATAATAAAAAATATTCCGTCAGCGCTGACGGAATATTTTTTATTCTTCTATCTCGATGTTTGGAATCTCTTCTACCTTAGCCGGCAGCATCTTTCCTTTTATGCGTAGCTTTATCATCTCCTCTGCCGTGTTGCAATGCACTGTTGCACTCTTGCGCACATATCCCGGTGATTTGTTGGTGCCATTGTATGTTATGAAAATGGTATCACTCTTTCCCGGTTCAAGCGGTGTGGTGGGGAAGCGTTTCTCGGTGCAACCGCAGCTTGTGATAACGCGGTGAATGTAGAGCGGTGCATCACCGGTGTTCTTGTATATAAATGCGCATTCCACAACGGCGGAGTCGGCAGGGAAGGTGCCCATGTCTATTGTGGTGGTTTCAAATTCGATTTTTGTTATTGTATTTATTTGTTGCGCAGTGGCTGTTGTGCACAGCAGTGCTACTGCTATAAAAAGAATGTTTTTCATGACTTTTTCTTAATTGTGTTGTGCAAAGTTATCCTATTTTTTTCATTTGCCTCTTTTTTATACTTTTTTTAACCTCTTTTTACCTGTTTTACCCCTTTTACTCCTTCTATCTTTTCGGTGAGCCTGCGCAGTTTTGCATTATCGTCTATCAGCAACGAGATGGTTCCTGAAAACAGAGTGTCGTGCGACTCAATATTTATTCCGCGCATAATAACCCCCTTCTCTTGTGAAATTATTGAGGTAATGTTGTTCACTATGCCTATGTCGTCGTGCCCCACTATGCGCAGTGTAACGGGGTAGAGTGCGTTGTTCTTGTCTATCTCGCTCCATCGTGCATCTATTATGCGGTAGGGGTAACGCTCATGCAACTGCTTGGCATTGGTGCAGTCTTTGCGGTGAATGGATATTCCGTCGTGTATGGTTACAAAACCGAAAATCTCGTCTCCGAATATGGGGTTGCAGCATTTTGCGAGTTTGTAATCCACCCCTTTAAGGTTGCGCTCAATCACAAGCACATCGCCATTTGTTGTGGTGTCGATTTCTCCCGAGAAAACATATCCCCCCGCGCTGTGGCTCACTTCGTTGCCATCGTTCTGCGGGGTGGCAAGCTCTTGATATTTTTTGAACACATCGCCCACGTCAATGCCGCCTTCGGCAATGCATTGGTAGAAATCGGTGAGGCGTTTGTATCCCATTTTGCGTATGAGGTGGTCCATCATTGCCTCGTCATACTCAATCTTGTGGTTTTTGAATTTGCGAATGAGCATTTCGCGGGCAATGTCGGCTTGGCGTGCTGTTATGTCTTTCAGCGCTTGGCGTATCTTGGCTCTTGCACGCCCGGTTTTTGCTATTGAGAGCCATGCCTGTTTGGGTGTCTGGCTGTTTGAGGTTATAATTTCCACCTGGTCGCCATTGCTGAGTGCATGGCGCATGGGCACATTGCGCCCGTTTACAAGAGCGCCGGTGCATTTGCAGCCGAGCCCGGTGTGTATGCTGAAGGCAAAATCCAAGATGGTGGCTCCCTTGGGCAGGCGGAAAAGGTCGCCCTTTGGGGTGAAGATGAAGATTTCGTCTTTGTATAGTTCCATCTTGAACTTATTGTCGTTCACCTCCTCCTCGCTGAGGTTCTCGAGTGTGTCGCGTATGGAGGCAAGCAGGTTGTCGAGCCCCTTTTCGCTTTTTATTCCTTTGTATCGCCAGTGGGCTGCGAGTCCGTGCTCGGCAATGGCGTCCATGCGCTCGGTGCGTATCTGTACCTCCACCCATCGCCCCTCGGGGCCCATTACGGTTGTGTGCAACGATTCATATCCGTTGCTTTTGGGCACGGAGAGCCAGTCGCGCAAGCGGTGGGGGTTTGGGGTGTACATATCGGCGATGATAGAATATACCTGCCAGCACTCGCTCTTTTCGTTTTGCGGCTCGCTGTCAATTATTATGCGTATGGCAAAAAGGTCGTATATCTGCTCAAAGGGGCGTTGCTGGCGTTTCATCTTCTGCCATATTGAGTTGATGGATTTTGTACGTCCTTTTATGCGGTATTTGAGATGGGGCAGTGCGCGCAGCTTGCTGTCTATGGGTTTAATAAAGGCTGCAATATAATCCTCGCGTGATGCCGCCGTCTCTTCAAGCTTTTTGCTTAGTTCGGCATAAATATCACTCTCGGTATAACGCAGAGCAAGGTCTTCCATCTCCGATTTCAGTTTATAGAAACCAAGTTTGTGCGCAAGCGGAATGTATAGTTTGGAGGCTTCGCCGGCAATCTGCTTGCGTGCCTCAATGTTGTCACTTGTGCGCAGGCGGCGCAGCAGAACCAAACGGCTGGCTATCATTATGAGTATGATGCGCATGTCGTTGGTGAACGATAAGAGAAGATTGCGGAAGTTTTCCGTTTCAATCGTGGGGCTCTTTGCGTAAAGGGAGTTTATCTGTGTGAGGTTGGTGAGAATCTTTGTAACGCCCTCGCCATATTGTTCGTTTATCTTTTCGATAGATGTTATGCCGAGCTGTACGCAACGGTTGAGCATTATGCTTATGATTATCTCGCGATGATGCCCAATCTCCTGCCCCACAAGCGCAGCTGTCTGCATATCGACAACGACGGGGTGAAAGCCAAAGCCGTCGCGCACCAACTTGCCCTCGGCTATAGCTTTTTCTATCTGATTCTTGATGAATCTGTAATCTGTGGAGAGGAGTTTCCCTTCGATGCTTTTTCTTAGTACCGCATTCAGCTCAAATATCTCTCTCCTCTCCGTCTCAGTAAATTTGTCGGTCCTCTCCATAATTCTCTTTTTTATTTGCAAAGGAGGGCTGATGCCCCCGCATGCTATGTTTCTTGATGCGAAGATAACTTTTTCAAATTAAAAATAAGCATTTTTCTTATAATAATAGGATTTTATTGAAAAATTAGTATCTTCGCATTTGGGTGTTTCCCCGCAACAGTTGCAGAGTTATACTACTTAATATATACCATTATGATAAGTAAAGCAGACCAAGTGCTTTTGAGCAAAAAAGGAATTTCGGCAGAGCAGGTTGCCGAGCAGTTGCAAACATTCAAAACAGGTTTCCCCTTTCTTCCCATCGAAGCAGCGGCAACCATAGGCAAAGGTGTTGTCTCTCCTTCGCAAGAGGAAATAGATGCAGCCCTTGCCGCTTGGGATAGTTATTGCGCATCGGGCAAGGCTATTTTGAAATTTGTGCCGGCATCGGGTGCTGCCAGCCGCATGTTCAAAGACCTCTTCTCCTTTTTGAGTGCCGAGTATGATGTGCCCACAACCGATTTTGAAAAGAATTTCTTTGCCAATATCGAGAAATTTGCTTTTTATGGCGACCTCGACAATGTTTGTACCAAGAACAATGGTGCAAGCATAAAAGAACTTATTGCTGCGGGCAAGTATAAAGAAGTGGTTTTCAATCTGCTCGATTTTACAGGAATGAACTATGGTTCTCTCCCCAAAGGATTGTTGAAATTCCACACCTACGATGCAGCTGCACGCACCGCAGCAGAGGAGCATTTTGTTGAGGGTGCCCTCTATGCTGCAACCGATGGCAAGGTGCAACTGCATTTTACCGTTTCGCCCAACCACAAGGCTCTTTTCCAGGAACTTGTTGCCGAGCGCAAAGCATATTATGAGGAGCGCTTTGGCGTTACATATGAGATTTGTTTCTCGGAACAGAAACAGAGCACCGATACTATCGCTGCCGATGCCGATAATCAGCCTTTCCGCGAAAATGGCGCGTTGGTGTTCCGTCCCGGCGGGCATGGTGCACTCATAGAGAATCTCAATGACATTGAAGCCGATGTTATCTTCATCAAAAATATTGATAATGTTGTTCCCGACCGCTTGAAACCCGATACCGTAACATACAAGAAACTGCTTGCCGGTATATTGGTGCAGAAGCAACTGCAGGCATTTGAGTATCTCCGTCTTATTGATAGTGGCAGCTATACCCATGAGCAGGTAATGGAGATTGTGCATTTCTTGCAACAGGATTTAATGTGTCGCAATATGGAGATAAAGGATATGGAGGATTGCGACCTTGTTCTCTATTTGCGCAAGAAACTCAATCGCCCCATGCGTGTGTGCGGTATGGTGAAGAATGTGGGCGAACCGGGTGGTGGTCCGTTCCTTGCGTATAACCAAGATGGCACCGTCTCTTTGCAGATTCTCGAAAGCTCGCAGATTGATATGAACAATCCCGCATCGAAGGAGATGTTCGAGAATGGAACACACTTCAACCCTGTTGATCTTGTGTGCGCGGTGAAGAATTATAAAGGCGAGAAATTCAACCTTCCCGAATATGTTGATAAGAATACCGGTTTCATATCACATAAATCAAAAAATGGTCGCGAACTTAAAGCTATGGAACTCCCCGGCTTGTGGAATGGTGCAATGAGCGACTGGAACACAATCTTTGTAGAGGTTCCTCTTGTAACATTCAACCCCGTGAAAACCGTGAACGACCTGTTGCGTGATGTGCATCAGTAATATTTGTTCCAAAATACAAGAAAATGGAAAATTTTGGTGAAGAATAAGACACTATTTCCGGTTATTAAGATACTATTTTTGCATCAGAAAGCCTATTAGGTTTTTTATTAAGGTTTTTCATATTCTTATGTGGTAGAGAGCAACTGAAACTAACTTCAGTTGCTCTCGTGGTATCGGTGAGTCGGCAAAAATACACCCGAATCGTGGGTATATGTTTATATGGCGGTATATTTTTCCATTTTCGTGGGCATATGCTGCAAATGGGAAATAAAATGATTAATTTTGTTTCAAAATCTAATTATTTATGATAGCAACCACAGATTACGACAGCCAACACGTCTTTTTAATTGATACAAACGCTGCATTGCGTATAAATCATGGTACACCGGTGCGCTGCAACCACTCCATAGTGATATATGTGCAGCAGGGTACAATGAGTATTGAAATAAATTATACGACCTATAATGTAACTGCAAATACCATAATAGTGCTCTCTCCTCTCGATATTATAACAGTTAAAGAGGTGAGCGATGATTACAAAGATTTGAAATTGGTTACTCCCCCTTCTCTGTTAAACGAGAGAATAGTCTCATTGGATATTGATTTTTATGAGAAACTTAAGGCGCAGCCTGTAACAGCCTTCTCGGGCAATGAATTCGAGATTATTAGCAGGGTCTTTGGTACATTGTCGCTTATTCGCGACACCTTTGAGTATGAGTGTTTTGAGCAGTCGGCGTTAAACAGCATTGCCATACTGTTCCAGCTCTATCGTCATTACTTCAAAAACAATTCAAATAACGTGCGCAAGCTCTATGAGTCGCGCAAAAAAACATTGTTCAGGAAGTTTGTGAAGGAGATAATAGCCTCTTATAATAAGTCGCGCGAGGTTCTCTATTATGCCAACGAGCTTGGCGTCAGTGCGGGCTATCTTAACGAGGTGTGCAACGAGGTTTCCAATTATTCGGCAAAAGATATTATTGACCAAGCCGTGTCGTCGCGTCTCAAAAGCGAACTTGCATATACCGATAAATCTATACAAGAGCTCGCCGATGAATACAATTTCCCCAGTCAATCATATTTCAGCCGTTATTATAAGAGAATGACAGGTCTTTCACCTTCTGAATTTAGGAAAAGCAGAATGGAAGACAAGCAGAAGGCAGGTTGATTTTCTTACTCAGCCTCTTTATACCACGACGCGTACATAATGTAGTCGCGAGCAATGCGTTCCACAATATCCTTTTGCTGTTCGCGGCTCACCTCTTTTATCTTTTTTGCGGGCACACCTGCATAAATCCAGCCACCCTCGACCCTCATGCCCGATGTTACAAGCGCGTTGGCTGCCACAATGGCACCACTCTCCACAACAGCATTGTCGAGCACTGTGGCTCCCATGCCAATGAGGCAGTTGTCCTCTATTGTCGCGCCATGAATGGTAGCATTGTGTCCGATGGACACATTGTTACCTATCACGCTTTTTGAACGCTGGTAGAGGGTGTGTACCACGGCGCCGTCCTGTATATTCACATTGTTCCCGATGGTTATTGTATTTACATCGCCACGCAATACAGTGCCGAACCAGATGGAGCAGTTATCACCCATGGTTACATCGCCTATCACAGCCGCAGTCTCTGCAAGATAGCAGTTTTCTCCGATTTTGGGCGTGAACCCTCTTACCTCTTTTATTATTGCCATACTATTTTATTCTTTGTAATTGTAAACCTGTTTGTAAATAAGCTCTTTTGCCCCTGTAAAATGCTCTTTGTCGGCGGGGTAACCGTGGAACATCAGTCGCATGGGCAGTTTGCCGTCGCCGGCTCTGTAGGGTGGTTGCTCATATGGTAGCGGGCACGCATTAAACCCTGCACGGCGGTAGAAATTTATGCGGCGGATAGTGAGCTCGTCCACGGGTTCTTCCACCTCCAATACAATTTTTTCGGTGATTCCTTTTAGTTGCTCTAAAATCTCTCGCCCCATTCCACACCCCCGCACCGATGGTAGCGTGGCAAGATGCTCCACATAGCAAAATTCTCCAAGTTCCCAGTAGCTGATGAAACCTATCGGCTCTTTGCCACGGCAGGCAAGCATCAGGTGAAACTCCCTCTTTGTGGCAACGTTGTTGCGCTGTTCGTGCAGGTCGCGATACTCCTTGCGAGGAAAGGTTGCAATGAGCAACTCCTCGATAAAACGGTATTCACAGCTTGTGAAATCAGTTATCCTTGTCAGTATTATCATATTGAGTGCGAATATACGAAAAAAGCCGATGGAATGTTTTTCTCCATCGGCTTTTTTGTGAATTATTATTTTATTTCATCATCTATATACCGCGCTTGACACAGCAGTGGTGGATAAAGCTAATAGCATGATTCTGAAATCACTATAATATGTTTAGCAAAACAGCCAAACTCTTGTTAAGAGACAAAT
>CAYRFX010000058.1:0-14477 GCA_964423665.1 uncultured Bacteroidaceae bacterium
ATGACTTGGCAACCGTTCTATTTCATTACCTTGCGTTTCTTTGCTAAATTGCCATCGTTACTATTTCTGAGGTTTTCTGTTTAATGCGTTATGTCTCAGTTCAAAACGCAGAATTTCACCTTTTTTGCTCCGAGAACCGTAATTTTTTTATAAAAATATGCAAAAATGGGGTGCTTAATTTGTTTCAAAATTGACAAACTGGTATTTTCATATATGTTACATATAGGAAGAATTAGGCATCGGATACTTAAAATAAAACAGACATACACCTTCGCACGAAGGTGTATGTCTGTTTTATTTATATAAGGATTAAGATTACTTCTTCAAAGCCTTCTTAACATCTTTTGCAATCTGCTTCTCGGCAGCTGCACGAGCTTTGTCAAAAGCTTTCTGCGCCTTTGCCTTTGCAGCAGGTGTCTCGGCAGCTTTCACTGCATCATAGAGATCCCAAAGTTTTTTCTTTGCAGTTACAGCCTTCTGTGCAGCTGTATAAGCCTCGGCAGCAGCCTCGGTTGCAGCCTCAATCTCGGGTGCAGCAAAAGCGTGCTTGTAACCTTTCTGAACGTCCCAGTAACCGCGTGTAAAGTCGGGGAATGTTACAGCAGCGCAGTTATGGTCCATTGACAAAGTACCAAGCTCTGCCAAGCAGCACCACTCTGCCATATCATATACGTCCATATCCAAAGGCAAGCCATTCTGCAAGCAGTAAACAAGGCGAGAATCCATCACAAAGTCCATACCACCATGACCAAGGTCGCGACCCTTCTCTACATATTTCTTAAGAATGGGGTGATAGTATTTTGCCTGAAGAGCAGCCTTCTGCTCAGCACCCATAAAGCCGTGTGCGTTGAGGTTATCTACCTGAGGAGCACCTGTGCCTTTGAGAGCGTCACCAGAGAGTGCAAACTCGGGTGTGGGATATTTTGTAGCATAACCCTTTGTACCTGTGAGCTTGAAGAGACGGTTGTAGGGCTGGGGTGTCATAACATTATGCTGAATCTCAACAACTTTACCCTTTGCTGTACGCATAAGAGTAGTGGTGTGGTCACCATTGCGGAACTCCTTGCACTCCTTGCCGGTCTTCTCCTTTACAAGTTCCTTACCGAAGAAGGGGTCGGTATCCATAGCTACAAGTGTTGTGAAACGGTCGCCACGGTGAATATCCAAGCACTGTGCAACGGGGCCAAGGCCGTGAGTAGCGTAGAGGTCGCCACGGTTCTCCTTGTTATATTTCAAACGCCAGTGGAGGTTGTCCTTGTCGTTGTCGGCGGGGTCTTTCCAGTATGCGTCCCAGAACCACTCGAGGCTGTGGATATAAGCACCCTCGGCACGGATAATCTCACCAAAGATACCGTCCTGTGCCATTGCAAGAGCATTCATCTCATAGTCGTCGTAGCAGCAGTTCTCGAGAATGAAGCAGTGGAGACGTGTTTTCTCTGAAAGGTCGATAAGGCTCCAGCACTGCTCGAGGTTCATTGCTGAGGGAACCTCAATAGCTGCATGCTTGCCATTCTCCATAGCGAATTTTGCGATAGGATAGTGGTGGTTCCAGTCGGCAGCGATGTAAACGAGGTCGATGTCGGGGCGTTTGCAAAGCTCCTCATAACCCTTCTCGCCATAATAGATGTCGGCAGGCATCAAACCCTGTGCACGAAGCTCTTTCTGGCAGTTCTCGGCACGAGCCTCCTCATAGTCGCAAAGAGCAACAATCTCAACACCGGGGATACGGCAGAAACGAACAACCGCACCTGGACCGCGCATACCAAGACCAACGAAGGCAACGCGCACTGTCTGAATGGGGGCAGCTGCAAGGTTAAGAACGTGCTCCTGACCCTCGGGACGAGCAGGAGTCTCCACTACAATAGTACCCTTATCCCACTTCCACTTTGTAGAGGGAGAAAGAGACTGAGCCTGTGCGGTAACGCCCGACAATGCCATAACGGCTGCAAAAGCGTAACCAAAGATTTTCTTAAAGTTCATACTATTAGATTTTAGAGTTTATAAGTTATAAAATTTCGTAAAAACATACTTGCAGATGCAAACATAACTATAAATAGTTAGAAAAAAAAATAAATAATCTTTTTTTGTAAACAAAAGCCATATCTGCTATGCAAAAATCGGGATATACGGCGAAATGGCAAAATTCCGCTGTTTGCAAATTATTTGCAATAGCTGAGAAGTTGTTTATTCGACCTTGCTGTCCCCTATCCATTTGCCCGAGAACACCCGGTGGTCGGTTTTATAAAGAGCTCCATAGCCCTGGCGATAGCCATTATCGTATTCCCCATACCAGAAATCGCCATTTGCCCAATAGTAGATACCATAGCCGTGGCGGCGACCATTGTACATTTCGCCATAATAGGTGTCGCCGTTCTCATAAACTATTTTCTTGAAAGTGTACAGAGGGGTGGGAGCTGTCACGGTGGGAACATAAGGCTCGCCCAAGCGGAGCTCGCCCTCGGGAGTGGACACTCTTATTATATGCCCTGTTCCAAGGTCGTATTCCACAAAGTGATTTTCGCTGCCCACGCGAGCAGTCTCCATGGTTATTGTTATTCCAAAAAAGTGGCGACCGTTGCGATACTGCCCTATTGTTTGCGCACCGCTGTTGGCAAGGAAATAACCCCAGCCGTATATTTTGTTGTCTATGAGATTGCCCACATACTGCCCGTCGCGGCTCGATATATATTTTATCTCTCCCTTATTATTGGCATAATCACAAAAAACCGCCTGCAAAGGGTCGCTCATTTCGGGGTAGAATTGCACCTGCGCCTGCGCAACCGACAAAGACGACACCGACAGCAGCATCGCAAAAATCATATTTCTCATTACTCTATTCATATAATTTGTGTTCCTTAATATATTCATATACTTGCGGGGCTATCATCGCCGAGGCGTCGCCACCCGCAGCCACGCACTCCCTCACCTGCGTGGAACTGACATCTTGCAATGCCGACGATAGCCACATTACCCCATGCGGGAGAGGTGGTTGCTCCTCGTTGCCACGAGGGTAAACTATTATCTTATAATTGGCAAGAATCTCTTCCCAATGATACCATTTGTGGAATTTTTCCCAGTTATCGGCACCTATGAGAAGCATAAATTCGCGGGACGGATAAGCGCTGCGCAAAGCGGCAAGGGTATTCACGGTGTATGAGGGGCGGGGAAGGGAAAATTCAAAACCACTCGCCTCAAGGCACGGGTCACCATCTATAGCGAGTTCAACCATGCGCAAACGATGCTCCTCGGGAACGAGCAGCTCCCCCTCCTTGTGGGGATTGAGAGGAGAGACCATAAACCACACCTCGCGCGCAAGCCCCCTGCGACAGACCTCCCGCGCAAGGGCGAGATGCCCATTATGCACCGGGTTGAAACTACCGCCGAATATAACCGTGGGTATCTTATTCATTCAAAAATTTGTTTACAACGGCAAGCACCTCTTCTTTTGCCTTGTCAAGGTCGTCGTTCACTATAACCCTGTCGGCATATTTTGAGAAGGTCATCTCGTATTCGGCTTTTCCTATGCGGTTCTCTATCTCCTCGGGAGCTGTGTCGCCACGCTGCACAAGACGGCTGCGCAGTTCTTCTATCGAGGGTGCCTGGACAAAGATGAACAATGCACGCGAGCCGTAGAACTTCTTGAGGCTGCACCCGCCCTTCACATCAACATCAAAAAGAATGTTCTGACGGGTGAGCTGCTCCTCGACCTGAGATTTTAACGTGCCATAGAAACGCCCGGGATAGACCTCTTCATACTCCACAAATTCGCCTGCAAAAATCTTTGCGCGAAACTCTTCGGGGGTGAAGAAAAAATAATCGACCCCATGCTGTTCCTCGCCACGGGGCGGACGGCTCGTAGCGGAAACCGAAAAACCAAACGAAGAATTCTGCTCCATGAGATAATGCACCAGCGTGGACTTGCCGGAGCCCGACGGTGCCGAGAAAATCACTACTTTTCCGTTGCTCATATTTTTTACATTACGTTTAAGACCTGTTCTTTTATCTGCTCCAGCTCGTCTTTCATCTTCACCACAATATTCTGCATCTCGGCATGATTGCTCTTGCTGCCAAGGGTGTTTATCTCGCGTCCCATCTCCTGCGCAATGAAGCCGAGTTTCTTGCCCTGCCCGTAAGCACCATTGATTGTCTCCACAAAATAGTTCAAATGGTTGGAAAGACGCTGTTTTTCCTCGTTTATATCGAGCTTTTCTATGTAGAAGATGAGCTCCTGCTCAAAGCGGTTCTTGTCATAATCGACACCCACCTGCTTTTCAAGAGTATCCTTTATGCGTGTGCGAATCTTCTCCACTCGCTCCTTTTCATATGGCTCCACACTTGCCAACAAAGAGGAAATATTGCCGATTTTATCGAGGAATTTTGCTTGCAACGCCTCACCTTCCTGCTTGCGGAAAGAGAGGATGTCGCCAATAGCTTCCTTAATGGCTTTGAGGGTGAGCTCCCACTCCTCGTCACACACCTCGTAAACCTCTTTGCGGGAAATGACATCGGGCAGACGCAACAATGCCTCAAACATATTCTGCGGCAGGGGTATCGAGGTCTCTTTTGACGCCTCTGTCATCTGCTGCGCATAGGCTTTCATCACCTCTAAATTTATTGAGGGGACATCGGCTTTCTCGCCCTGTTCCACCCACAGAGAAAAATCGACCTTGCCACGTTCGAGCGCGCTTGTTATGAGAGTGCGAATCTCCATCTCATGCCCTTTGAATTGTGGCGCGATGCGTGTTGAAAGATCCATTGCCTTGCCATTGAGCGAACGTATCTCAACACAAATCTTCTTGTCCGAATAGAGAGCTACAGCCTTGCCGTAACCCGTCATAGAGTATATCATAATTTACAAAATTATGGCGATGCGCCATTGCGCCGACGCCTGTCATATCAAAATTCCAAAAAACTGTTGCGAGAGCAGCCTGCAAAACCTGAGAGTGCAGAGCCCAAGGCATGCAACATTATGCAAAAATAGCCAATTATTCCAAAAATATACGCTTGTGGCAACCATTTTTTGTATTCCTGCCAAAAAAAGCAGGCAAGCGCAGCGTTTTTTGGGCAATAATCGGGCGACACAAACACCTTAAGGAGCACTGAAAAACAGAAACCGACAATATATTTTAACATCGGCACAATATTAAAAAATATTATTTATTAGAAACTATGATATTTAATTTGTAATTTTGCCGTAAATTGCCGCAATAAGGCAACATGCAAAACAAAAATAACAAAAAAAATGGCAGTAATATTACATATCGAGGCATCTACCGAAATCTGTTCGGTGGCACTGAGCGAGGACGGGCAGGTCTTTTTTGAGAGAGTGAACGAGGAGGACCGTTCACATGCAAAGGTGCTCGCTCCTTTTGTGGAGGAGGCAATAAGCATGGCAGACAGCCGCAGCATGCCGCTGACAGCGGTGGCACTGAGCTGTGGTCCGGGCTCATACACAAGCCTGCGCATAGCATCATCTACCGCAAAGGGAGTATGTTACGGGCGCAACATTCCGCTTGTGGCTATCCCCACGACCGCAATCATGTGCGTGCCGTTGCTGCTAGGAGAGGAGTTGCCCGAAGATGCTCTCCTGTGCCCCATGATAGATGCCCGCCGCAACGAGGTGTATGCAACGGTATATGACAGAGCACTGAACGTGGTGCAGGAGACAGCCGCGGTAATTGTTACCGAGGAGAGCTTTACCTCCCTGCTCGCCACACGCCCGGTGTATTTCTTCGGCAACGGAGCGGCAAAGTGCAAAAGCATAATAACCCACCCGAATGCCCGTTTCATTGACAAGTTCCGCAACCCGCTGGCAAAGAACATGATGCCGCTTGCCGAGCGTGCCGTGTGGGAGGAGCGTTACGAGGACATTGCATACTTCGAGCCCTTCTACCTTAAAAATTTCATTGCCACTAAGCCAAAGGAACTGCTTAAAAATTTCTAAAAAATCACACCACCTATGATGGAATATAATACCAAACAGAAAAGACTTCCCCTGCCCGAGTATGGTCGCTCGGTACAGAAGATGGTAGATCATGCACTCACAATAGAGGACAGGGAAGAGAGACAGAGATGTGCCCACACAATAATAAACGTTATGGGCAGCATGTTCCCGAATATGCGCAATCTGCCCGACTGGGAGCGCAAGCTATGGGACCACCTTGCAATAATGTCCGACTTCAAATTAGACATAGACTACCCCGTGGAGGTTATAAAGAAAGAGACCTTCAACGAGCCGCCACAAAGAATCCCCTATCAGACCGGTGAGATAAGGAATCGCCACTACGGGCGCATTGTGGAAGAAATGATTGCACACGCCTGCACAATGGAGGAGGGCGACGAGCGCAACCGCTTTGTGGAGCTCATCATGGTGCAGATGAAAAAGAACTATATCGCATGGAACAAGGACGGGGTTGATGACAAGAAGATTTTCGAGGACCTCAGATTCTATTCGCAGGGGAAAATAGACATCACCGAGGGCGAAATAAAAATAAACCCGGGCAACCCCAACAACGGAGGGCGCACAAACAAACCCCGACAGACAAACAAAAAACCATTCAAAAGAAAATACTAAACCACAAACAACATATGGCATCTTTCATTATTGAAGGCGGACACAAACTAAAAGGCGACATCACCCCGCAAGGAGCAAAGAACGAGGTGTTGCAAGAGATTTGCGCCACTCTGCTTACCGCAGAGAAGGTAACCATTGAGAACATACCCGATATTGCCGATGTGAACAACCTCATCAACCAGCTCATAAACATGGGTGTGAGCGTTACACGCAACGGCGTGGGCTGTTTCACCTTCCAGGCAAACAATGTGAACCTCGACTACATCGACAGCGAGGAGTATATCAATGGCTGTGCACGCCTGCGTGGCTCGGTTATGTTCATAGGACCGTTGGTGGCACGTTTCGGCAAGGCTACAATGTCGGAACCGGGTGGCGACAAGATTGGCCGCCGCAGGCTCGACACTCACATCATAGGCTTGCAGAAGCTTGGTGCCTCGTTCAGCTTTAATCAGGAGAAGCGCATCTATCGCATGAATGCCGACGGACTGAAAGGCTGCACAATGCTGCTCGACGAGGCATCTGTTACCGGAACCGCCAACATAATAATGGCAGCTGTGCTTGCCGAGGGAAAGACAACAATCTACAATGCAGCCTGCGAGCCGTATATTCAGCAGCTATGCAGAATGCTCAACAAGATGGGAGCGAAAATCTCGGGCATAGCAAGCAACCTGCTCACCATCGAGGGGGTAAAGGAACTTGGAGGGTGCACACACCGCGCCCTGCCCGATATGATTGAGGTGGGCAGCTTCATTGGCATGGCTACAATGACCCAGAGCGAGATTACAATAAAGAGCGTATCATTCGAGAACCTGGGAATTATCCCCGACAGCTTCCGCCGCTTAGGAATACATTTTGAACAGAAAGGCGACGATATCTTTATCCCCGAACAGGCGCATTACGAGATAGAATCGTTTATCGACGGCTCCATAATGAACATCAGCGATGCTCCGTGGCCCGGGCTCACCCCCGACCTGCTGAGCGTGCTCCTCGTAACAGCAATACAGGCAAAAGGCAGCGTGCTCATACACCAAAAGATGTTCGAAAGCCGTCTTTTCTTTGTGGACAAACTTATTGACATGGGAGCGCAAATAATATTGTGCGACCCACACAGAGCTGTAGTAATAGGGCATGACCGCAATTTCACCCTGAAGCCTCGCTCCATGAGCTCGCCCGATATCCGCGCGGGTATCGCCCTGCTCATAGCTGCGATGAGCGCAGACGGAGTGAGCCGCATAGACAATATCGAACAGATTGACAGGGGCTACCAGGACCTTGAAGGACGCCTCAACCAAATTGGAGCAAAGATAACACGTTCATAAGAAGCTGAGAAAAGATGCTGAGAAAAGAGGATTTTGTACACTATGGTAAATTTCTGAAACCCCACGGCACACGGGGCGAGATAGGCTTGCAGGGCGACAGCTTCATTCTGGGCGATGATTGCGACTTTGTTGCCTGCGACATCGATGGCATTCTGGTTCCTTTCTTTTTTGAGTACTGCCGCACAAAGAACAACGATGCAATGATACTGAAAATAGAGAGAATGAACAGTGCCGAAGAGGTGCGTTTCCTCACCAACCGCGATGTTTATATACCGCGCGAATGGGTTGAGGACAGCGACAACCTCACATGGAGCTACTTCAAAGGGTTCAAAGCCACCGACAAGAAAGCGGGAGCCATTGGAGAGATAACAGACATTGACGAAAGCACCATAAACACCCTTTTTGTAGTGGAGAAAGATGGAGAAGAGATACTTATCCCGGTGCAGGAGGAGTTTATCGCCGATATTAATCACAAAGAGAGAACAATAACATTCGACCTGCCCGACGGGCTTGTATCGTTATAAAAAGCCGAGACGCCATGAGCAAGAAATTCCGCAGCCGCCTAATGCGCAAATACCGCCTTACCATTCACAATGAGAACAAACTGGAAAATGTGCTTGGTTTCTATGTATCGCCACTGTGGGTGATACTATCGCTCTTCTTCTCATTCCTGCTTGTGGCAGGGGTAATATATCTTATTATTGCATTCACACCTGTGGGAGAATATCTGCCCGGGCGCATCAACAACAAGACACGCGAGATGCTTGTGAACTATAATCTAAAAATAGACTCTTTGAAGGAGGTTGCCGACAAGCAGAACCGTTACATCAGCAACATCAAAGACCTGATGGAGGGCAACCACCCCACAGACAGCGCCATGAACGCACCCGAGCTGCCATCGACCGAAAATATCTCTATCGTAACATCGGAGCTCGAGAAAGAGTTTGCCGCGGCTTTTGAGGAGCGCGAGAAATACAATCTCACATCATACGCCACAAGCGTGGGAAGCATACAAGAGCTGAACCTCTACCGCCCTGCACGCGGGGTGATAATAAGAAGCTTCAGCCCCCAAGAGAAACATTACGGAGTGGATATTGCCGAGAACCCCGGAGAGGGCGTGCTTGCCATACACAACGGCACGGTAGTGATGAGCGACTACACGGCTAAGGAGGGATACACCATTGCCATACAGCACCGCGAAAACCTTGTATCTATCTACCGCAACTGCTACCACCTGCTCAAGAATGTGGGCGACAAGGTGGCAACCGGCGAGGTGATAGCCATGCTCAACGACAGCAAGCATAGCTCCGACAGCATCACAAAACCCTACCTCCATTTTGAACTCTGGCACAGAGGAAAGGCATTAGACCCTAATATATACATTGCATTCTAAAAAGCACAAGCAAAAATACTAATATGGAGACAAGCAAAAAAAGACAAATAGCGATATTAGGCTCCACCGGCTCAATAGGCACACAAACATTGCAGGTGGTGGAGGAGCACCCCGAGCGGTTTGAGGTGTATGCCATAACAGCGGGCACAAGAGTGAACGAACTCATAGAACAGGCGCGTAAATTCCTGCCGCGCGTGGCTGTCATTGCCGACGAGACAAAATACCAACAACTGAAAGATGCCCTTGCTTCCATCCCCGTGAGGGTTCTCGCAGGCTATGAGGCTATTTGCGAGGTGGTGCAGGAAAAAGAGGTTGATGTCGTTGTAACCGCAATGGTGGGATTCTCGGGCCTGCGCCCCACAATAGAGGCAATAAAGGCCGGCAAGGAGATTGCCCTCGCCAACAAAGAGACCTTGGTTGTAGCAGGCGAGTTGGTTAATGCTCTTGCCACCAAGCACAATGTTCCCATCTTGCCGGTGGATTCGGAGCACTCGGCAATATTCCAATGCCTCGCAGGGGAAATGGAGAACAAGGTGGAGAAACTCATTCTCACAGCATCGGGCGGCCCGTTCCGCACTTGGGATATTGCACAATTAGAGAATGTAACCAAGGAACAGGCTCTGAAACACCCCAACTGGAGCATGGGTGCAAAGATTACAATAGACTCTGCATCTATGATGAACAAGGGCTTCGAGGTTATTGAAGCAAAATGGCTCTTTGGCGTGGGAGCCGAAGATATCGAGGTGGTTATACACCCGCAATCGGTAATACACTCTATGGTGCAGTTTGCCGACGGAGCCGTGATGGCACAATTAGGCACCCCCGACATGCGCCTGCCCATAATGTATGCTCTTTCATACCCCGAGCGTCTCTCTTCATCGTTCCCCCGCCTCAATTTCGGTGCGCTGGGAGAGCTCACATTTGAGAAACCCGACCTGGAGAAATTCCCCAACCTGCGCCACGCCTACACAGCCCTGCAACAGGGGGGTAACATTCCTTGCGTGGTGAATGCCGCAAATGAGGTGTGCGTGGCAGCCTTCCTTACCGACCGCATACGTTTCAACGACATGCCACGCCTCATAGAGAGAGCCATGGAACAGGCTCCGTTCATTCTTAAACCCACTTTAGAGGATTACTTTGCAACAGACAAAGAGGTGCGCAAGATGGTGGAGAACTGGATTTAATCATTAAAAAACATTATTATAAAGCAAAATGGAAGTATTTTTTATACGAGCGTTGCAGCTGATTATGGCACTGAGCCTTTTGGTGCTGGTACACGAGTTCGGACATTTTATCTTTTCACGCATATTCAAGGTGAGAGTAGAAAAATTCTACCTCTTCTTCGATTGGGGTTTCTCTCTCTTCAAATGGAAACCCAAAAACAGCGAAACCGAGTATGGCGTGGGCTGGATACCCCTTGGAGGATATTGCAAAATCTCGGGCATGATTGACGAATCTATGGACACCGAGCAGATGAAGCAACCCGCACAGCCGTGGGAGTTCCGTTCAAAACCCGCATGGCAACGCCTCCTCATTATGATTGGCGGTGTTATGTTCAACTTCATTCTTGCAATGTTCATCTATGCGATGATTATGTTCACATGGGGCGAGAGCTACACCCCCATACGCAAGGCTACATACGGCATGGAGTTCAACGAAAATGCAAAGTCGCTGGGCTTTGTCGATGGAGATATTATCCTGAAGGTGGACGACCGGGCTGTGGAACGTTACGATGTAGATCTTTTGCGCGCCATAGCCGACGGTAGCACTGTCACCGTGTTGCGTAGCGGGCAGGAGACAACAATAAATATCCCCGAAGACTTCGGCCTGCTCGACATGGGAAAAGGCACTCCTTTCATGCAGTATCGCATTCCCGCCGTTATCGACAGCATACTCCCCGCTTCGCCCGCCGCTGTTGCAGGCTTGCAAAAGGGAGACAGCATCATAAATATAGGGGGAGAAAAGATTGGCTCATGGAACGGCGTTATGCTTGCCATGCAGAAGATGAAAGAGGAGAACAAAAACAGCGTATCGGTTATCGTCATGCGCGACAGCCTTGTAAACCTCACCGCACAGGTAGATAGCACATACAAACTGGGCATAACACCCTGCACCCCCGATTATCCCGTTGAAAAAATAACATACAACCTCGTCGAGTCGTTCCCCGCAGGTATCTCATACGGCTGGAACGTGCTCAAAGGCTATGTGAGCGACTTCAAATATCTCTTCTCCAAGGAGGGTGCACAATCGGTGGGAATGTTCGGCACGATAGGAAGCCTCTTCCCTGCAATGTGGAATTGGCACCAATTCTGGTTGATGACAGCAATGCTCTCCCTCATTCTTGCCGTTATGAACATTCTGCCTATTCCCGCACTCGACGGCGGGCACGTTGTATTCCTCCTGATAGAGGTTATCAGTGGCAGGAAGCCCAGCGACAAGGTTTTGGAGTATGCACAGATGGTGGGTATGTTCATACTGCTTGCCCTCTTTGTGCTTGCCACATACAACGATGCAATGCGCTTTATTTTCTAACAGAATGATGAAGAAAATAGTATCTATGCTGCTTGCCGCAACAGCAATGGGCTGTTCCACACCCGCAAAGATTACCGACACAGGAAACGAGCCTCTGCCGCAGGACAGCACATGCAGTTTTGCCACCAATATATTCAAGGCTGTAAACAGCACTGCCGCCGAGGATAACTTCTGTATATCCCCCGCCGGTGCCTTGTGGGCACTCTCAATGACAGCCAATGGCGCAGCAGGAGCCACAGCCGAGGAGATATATACCACCATGGGCTACCCCGCAGCAGCAACCGGGAGAGCGGCATACAACAGCCTGCAACAAGCCAATATGGCAGCCATGAGAGCGAGCGAGCATGCAAGAGTGAACATTGCCAACTCCATCTGGGCGAATGACAGAATTAAAGTAAAGGAGGGATTCAAGACCGTGAACAGCACCTTCTATAATGCGCCGGTGGAAAGTGTCCCATTCGACAAGGCGACAGAGAACAGGATAAACGACTGGTGCAGCGAAGAGACCGAGGGCAAAATAACCTCCATAATAAAGGAACTGCCACCCGCAGCCCGAATGATTCTTGTGAATGCAATCTACTTTAAGGCAAATTGGGCACACCCCTTTGCAAAGAGAGAGACAAAAAAGGCACCCTTCACAAAGGGAGACGGAAAGGTCATCGAGGTGGATATGATGAAACAGACACGCCGCGCAACATACTACGAGGACGATATGATGCAGGCAACCATCAGACCGTTTGAGCGCAACGAATATTCTATGCTGCTCATTCTCCCTCGCGAGGGCGTGACAATTAACAGTATAGCCGAAAAACTCACAAAGGAGTATAGCAACACCTTTGCCAAAGGAAAAGAGTACATGCTCACCCTTGAGATGCCAAGATTCAAGATTGAGTTCGGCACCAGCCTGAAACCTGTGCTCACAAGCATGGGAATTTCCAAGGCTTTTACCGACGACGCCGATTTTAGCGGAATATCAAAAACCCCGCTCCGCATTGACGATGTGATACAGAAAACCTATATTGCCGTTGATGAGGAGGGGGCAGAAGCCGCTGCCGTAACAGCAGTGCAGATGGTTGCAATGTCGGCACTGCGCCCCGTGGAGAGAAAAGAGATGAAACTGAACCGCCCATTCATATATGCAATAACCAACAACCGCAGCGGTGAGATATTATTCATGGGCAGGGCAGGCAACCCCGTAAATAACAAATAACACAAATATTATGAAAAAGGTATTGAGCGCAATTCTGCTACTGATAATTGTAGCAAGCGCAGCAGGCAAAGGACCCAAATATGTATTTTATTTTATAGGCGACGGCATGGGACCATCGCATGTGCTGGGAACTGAACTTTTCTTAGGAGAGAAAGAGGGAACGATAGGGCGCCCGCAACCGCTCTGCTTTACACAATTCCCCTACACGGCATTTGTAACGACATTCTCGGCAAGTAACGGAGTAACCGACTCCGCAGCATCGGGAACAGCGCTTGCCACAGGGCACAAGACCAACAACGGGCATTTGGGAGTGAACCCCGCAGGAGAGCCCGTTTACAGCGTGGCACACGCGGCAAAAGCGAGCGGATATGCAGTAGGTGTAGCCACCACCGTGTGCATTAACCATGCCACCCCGGGAGCATTCTATGCGCACAGCAAAAGCCGTAACAACTACCACGATATTGCACAGGATATGCTTGTTGCCGATTACGACTTCTATGCCGGCGGCGATGCAAAGTGCAGCGACGAACAGCGCACCGCACTCTACTCAAAAGCCGAGCAGCAGGGATATACCATAGCACGCGGCTACGATGATTACCTTGCAAAAGCCGATGATGCCAAGAAAATGATGCTCTACCAGAAAGAGGTGAACGAGGGGATACCTTATACAATAGACCGCACAAGCGACGACCTCACCCTCGCACAAATAACCGAAGCTGCAATAGATTTCCTCTATGACAAAAGCAAGAAAGGCTTTTTTGTAATGATAGAGGGTGGCAAAATCGATTACGCATCGCACAGCGACGATGCCGCCACAGCCTTCCACGAGGTGCTAGATTTTAACGCCGCTATAGCAGAGGCAGTGGAGTTCTACAAGAAACACAAGAACGAGACACTTATCATCGTTACAGCCGACCACGAAACAGGCGGGCTTGTGCTGGGCTACAGCGGTGCATACAAGCTAAACCTCAAAGCACTCGACCACCAAAAAGCCAGCGAGGACAAGCTCAAAGAGATAATGCGCACAAAGGCAATGCAACGCATGATTGTGCGCTGGGAAGATATTCAGGCTGTAATTACCGAGAACACCGGGCTGTGGGGCGCACTCGAGCCCAACAAACAAGAAGAGAACACAATGAAGCAACTGTTTGAGGAGGGCAATGCCAACCCCGAAAAACGTGTGGAGAAGTTCGAAGCCATTGCCACCGTTGCAAAGAACGCAGTAAACCGCATAGCATTGGTGAGCTGGGCAGGCCCCAACCACTCGGGCACATTTGTCCCCCTCTTTGCAATAGGAAAGAACGCCGATGAGTTCCACGGTGTTATCGACAACACCGATATTCCCAAGATGATTAAAAAGATTGCGGGATACTAAATAAGAATACATATACAATAAATGAGGCCGGGTCAAAAGCATTTTTGGTCCGGCTTTGTTTTACTACCTGATAT